>DATKBQ010000164.1:0-2802 GCA_035546375.1 Planctomycetota bacterium
TCGAGTGCGCCAGCCCCGGCAGCTCGGCGCGCCACAGCACGTTCTCGCCGCTCTCGACGTTCCAGGACGCCGGCAGGTCCTGCCCGTCGGCGACGCCCGTGGCGTGCGGGCCGCGGAACGACGGCCAGCTCTGTGCCGCGACCGCCGGCGCGAGCGCGAGGGCGAGCAGGCAGAGTGAAGTGGGCAGAGAGCGGGTCGAAGTCATGGGTGGCCCCCAGGGATGGCGGAGATTACCTCCGCCGTGCCGGGGAGCAGGCAAGCTGCTCCCCTACTCCAGACGAGACGGAGCCACCACTGAGGTGGCCCAGAAGGAGCTTCACAACGTATGAACGACGGACTCGGCGGCGGGTTCCCTCCGCGCGCTCGATCGCCTCCTCCGGCTCTTGTCGCAGGCACAGGCCGACGGTGTTCAGCGCACGACTTCGACGCAAGACGCAGCCGTACTCTTGCAAGGCGTCGGCGCGGTCCTCATGCGAAGCTGGCGCCTACGGTAGGGTAAGCCCCTCTGCGCGCGGCTCACGATCCTTCTCGGTCCGCTCCCCCCATCGGCGCCGACGCCGCGGCGGGCGTGCTGCGCCTGGAAGGGCTCGGGCGCGACTTCGGCGCGGTGCGCGCGCTCGAGGGGGTGGACCTCGACCTCGCCGCCGGCGAAGTGCTGGGGCTAGTGGGCGACAACGGCGCGGGCAAGTCCACGCTGCTCAAGATCGTGGCCGGCGTCCTCGCGCCGAGCGCTGGACGCGTCGTTCTCGGCGGGCGCGAGGTCACCCTCTTCTCGCCTCTCGACGCCCGGCGCCACGGCGTGGAGGTGGTGTACCAGGACCTCGCGCTGTGCGAGAACCTCTCCGCCGCGGCGAACATCTTTCTCGGTCGCGAGCTGCGCCGCCGGCTCGGCCCCTTCTCCTGGCTCGACGGCGCGGCGATGGAGCGTCGCGCGCAGGAGCTCTTCTCCGAGCTCCAGTCGGACGCGCGGCCGCGCGCGCTGGCGCGCGACCTCTCGGGCGGGCAGCGCCAAGCGGTCGCGGTCGCACGCACCCGGCTCTCGGATCCGTGCCTGGTGCTCCTCGACGAGCCCACGGCGGCGATCAGCGTGCGTCAGATCCCGCAGGTGCTCGATCTCATCGGCCGGCTGTCGAGCCAGGGGATCGCGGTCGTCCTGGTCAGCCACCGGCTGCCGGACGTGTTCGCGGTGTGCGACCGGCTGGCCGTCCTGCGGCGCGGGCGCAAGGTGGCGGAGCGGACTGTGCGCGAAACCAGCGCCGAGGAGATCACGGGCTTGATCACCGGAGCGATCGAGTGTTGAGGGAGCAGGCAAGCCGCTCCCCCGCGTTCTGGGTCACCCTCGCCGTCGCGGCGCTCGCCGCCGGGCTCTCGATCGGGACCGACTCGTTCGCGACCCGCGAGAACCTGTTCAACGTCACCCGCAACTTCGCGTTCGTCGGTCTCATGGCGCTGGGCCAGGTGCTGGTCATCGTGAGCGGCGGGATCGACCTCTCGGTGGGCTCGGTGATGGGGCTCGCGGGCATCGTCGCGGCGCTGGTGCTCGAAGCGGGCCACCCGCTGGCGCTCGGCGCCGCTGCCGGCCTCGGCGTCGCGCTCGCCTGCGGCCTCGTCAACGGCGTGCTGATCGCCTACCTCCGCCTGTCGCCGTTCGTGGTCACCCTCGGCATGCTGTCGATCGCGCGCTCGATCGCGCTGGTGGTGTCGCGCAACCGCATGGTGCACGAGCTGGGGCCCGACGAGGCGCGCCTGCTCGCGCTCGGCGGCGGCTCGACGCTCGGGCTCGCCAACCCGGTGTGGATCCTGCTCCTGCTCGCCGCGCTCCTCGCCCTCGCGCTGCGCACCACCGCCTGGGGCCGGCACCTCTACGCCGTGGGCGGCAGCGAGGCGGCGGCGCGCGCCAACGGCGTGCGGGTCGAGCGGGTGAAGCTCGGCGCCTACCTGGCGTCGGCCGCCGCGGCGGGCGCCGCCGCGGTGCTGATGCTGGGCTGGCTGGGGGCGGTGACCAACGCGCTCGGCCAGGGCTACGAGCTGCGCGTGATCGCGGCCAGCGTCATGGGCGGCGCCAACCTCGCCGGCGGCGAGGGCGGCGCGTTCGGCGCCGTCGCCGGCGCGGCGCTGCTCGAGGTGATCCGCAACGGGCTGCTGCTCGCCGGAGTGGACCCATGGTGGCAGGGGACGTTCGTCGGCGCGTTCATCATCCTGGCGGTGGTGGTCGAGAAGATCCGTGGGAGGAGAGAGTGAAATGAGTCGTCACCTCACGGCTGTGGGCACGCTCGCCCCTGGAGGAAGGAGGCCGGCCGTGACCGTCGCCGGCACTCTGCTCGCGCTGGCGCTCGCCGCCTGCGGCGGCGAGCGGGACGTCCTCACCTTCGCCCTGGTCCCGAAGGCGATGAACAACCCGTTCTTCGACCAGGCCCGCGACGGGTGCAAGGCGGCGGAGGCGGAGCTCGAAGGCGTGGAGTGCCTGTACATCGGGCCGGGCGAGCACTCCGAGCAGGAGCAGGTGCAGATCGTCGACGACCTGGTGACGCGGCGAGTCGATGGCATCGCGGTGGCGCCGTCGAACGCGCCGGCGATGGCGCGCGCGTTCGCGCGGGCGCGCGAGGCGGGGCTCCCGGTCATCACCTGGGACTCGGACCAGCTGCCCGCGGACCGCGGACTGCGCGCCACCTACATCGGCACCGAGAACCACGCGCTCGGCGTCGAGCAGGCGCGCGTCGTGGAGCGCCTCGCGCCCCAGGGCGGCACGCTCTGCATCCAGACCGGCGGCGCCGCGGCGCAGAACCTCAACGAGCGCATGCA
>DATKBQ010000165.1:0-2469 GCA_035546375.1 Planctomycetota bacterium
GGACGAGCTTTCCCCGCGGGTCGCAGAAGACCAGCGCAGGCGGCCTGAGCTCGCCCGCGCGAACGCCCAGGGCCGGTAGGGGATCCTGCCAGGTACCCGTGCCCGACGAGAGGAAGTGCCAAGTGTGCATGCGCAGCCGCACCGGGACGAAGCACCGCTCGACGAGCGCCGAGAGATCGGGATGGCCGAGGAGCGCGGTGAGCAGCGCGCGCTCCTTCACGTAGCCGGGGTCGCTCTCGATCGACGCCGGCGCGGGCGGAGCCGCTCCAGGTCGGAGGAACCGCGCGATCTCCGCGGCTCCAGCGTGGCCGGCCTCGAACCGTTTGTCGTCCCAAGGCGTGACGAACGCGAGGACGAGGCGCTTCTCCACTTTCGCGCGCGCCAGCGCCTCCTCGATCGTCGCCGCCCATGGGATCCATGCGAAGGCGACCTCCGCCTCGGCATCTTCAGGAACGGGGCCCCGCTCGTCCGCCGTTCCCATCCGCGGGATCCAGTCCGCGGTCTCGTCCCCGCCCGCGGGGGCGATGCCGGCGCCGGCAAGGAGGATCGCGACGACGATGCTGCGCATGGCCCTCCTCCAGCGTATCGGACGCCGCTGTCGCCGCCGACTTCCAAGGAGCTCCAAGCCTTTGCGAGCCTCGGAGTGCATGCACTGGACGCGCTCGCGAAGGCGCACGAAGCCCTAGCGCTCCTCTCGACGCTCCGGCGACGGAGCCAGTCCGCTTGCCCGCTCCGGAACCTCCGTCACTTGCCGTTTGATTGGGGACAGAATCGCGCGCGGATCGGTGATGAAGATCAGCCCACGGAGCCGTGACCGCGGAGGCCCGATCCGGCACGCGCGGACCCTTTCGCGGCCTCCGAGGCCCGTTCAGGAGGCTGCTTGGCTGCCGCGCTTCCCTCCGAACACTCCGCGTTCGGCCGGTATGGAGGCTCGGGAGACCATGAAGGTCGAGTCGACTGCCAGCCTGGAAGAGCTGCTGGTCCCTTCGCCGATCGTCGCGCGCTCTCCTGCGGCCGCCAGCATTTCATTCGCGCAGCATCAGCTCCCACACGCGCACGAAGCCCCAGCGCTCCCCCATCGAGATCAGCGCGTCGTCGTTGTGTCCCACGCGCGCCGCGAGGCGCCTCAGGCCGCGCGAGGCGAGCAGCTCGGAGACCATGTCCACCATCTGCCGCGCCACGCCCGTGTGGCGCGCCGCGGTCTCGACGTGCAGGACGAGCACCATCGGCACGCTCTCGCCGAGCAACGGGTCCTCCAGCGGGCCGGTCAGGCACAGGCCGAGCCGCTCGCTGCTCTTGCGCTCGCGGGCCACGAGCAGCACCGTCTCGGGCGCTTCGAAGTGGCGGCGCAGGAAGCGCTCGGCGGCGCCGGTCGGGAACGGCTCGTCGGAGAACTGCGCCATGAACTCGGCCGCGCGGCGGTCGATCTGGGGGGCGAGCTCGAGGGCTTCCTCGAGCTTGCGCACCGAGCGAAGGGCGAGGTTCGGCGGCGGCACGGCGCCAAGCTACGCCGGGCGCCGCGCCGCTTCGAGGAGGCCGGCTGGGAATCCGCGCGGCCCGCGCCGCGGTGGAAGGGCGGGCGGCCAAGCGCTAGATTCTTCCCCCTTTCCAGCCGCTCCCGCGCCCGCTCCACACCCCGAACCGCCGTGCAAGTCACCGTCGAGAGGATCGCCCCCTGCCGGGCGCGCGTGTCCTTCAGCGTGCCCTCGGACGAGTTCGAGGGCGAGGTGCGGCGCGCCCTGGCCGAGCTCGGCCGCAAGGCGCGCCTCAAGGGCTTCCGGCCCGGGCACGTCCCGGCGGCGGTCCTCGAGCGCCTCCACGGCCGCGAGGTGCGCCAGGAGGCCCGCCACCACTTCGTGCGCAAGGCCTACGAGCAGGCGGTCGGCGAGAACGACCTGCGCCCCTTGGGCCAGCCGAGCGTCGAGCTCGCCGACGCCGACCTGCTCGCCGGCCAGGACTTCACCCAGGCCTTCGAGGTCACGCTGCGCCCCGAGTTCGAGCTGGGCGCTTACGGGGGCCTCGAGGTCGCCAGCCGCCCGGTCCAGATCGACGACGAGGCGATCGAGCGCGGGATCGACCAGCTCGCGCGCAGCCAGGCCTGGCCCGAGCCCGCCGGCGAGGAGGGCGTGAACGACGAGGGCATGGTCGTGTGCCGGCTCGAGCTCCTCTTCGAGGGCCAGGTGGTCCTGACCCGCGAGGGCTTGCGCCTGGGGCCCGGCACGCCGGTGCCCGGCGTCGACGCCGACCTCTTCCGCACCGCGCTGCAAGGCGCGCGCGAGGGCAGCGTCGTCGAGCTCGAGGTCCATTTCCCCGACGACTTCGAGCACGAGCCCGCGCGCGGGCGCACCGGGATCTGCCGGCTCTCCCTCCAGCAGGCCTTCACGATCCACGTGCCGACGCGCGAGGAGCTGGCGAAGCAGCTCGGCCTCGACGGCGAGCCGGCGCTGCGAGAGCGGGTGCGCGAGCGGA
>DATKBQ010000166.1:0-5817 GCA_035546375.1 Planctomycetota bacterium
CGGCGGAGCGACGGATCCCTGGTCGTCTGGGGGAGCAATTTCTTCGGGCAACTGTCCGTGCCGCCTCTGCCGCCGGGCTTGACCTACTCGGAGGTCGCCACCGGCTGGGGCCACGTCGTTGCGCGGCGTAGCGACGGCTCCCTGATCGCCTGGGGCCATAGTCAATTCGGGCAATTGAACCTGCCAGCCCCATCGCCGGGGCTCGTGTATGTCGAGGTCGCCGCGGGCGCATGGCACAGCGTCGCGCGGCGCAGCGACGGTTCCCTCGTCGCCTGGGGAGTCAACTACGCAGGTCAATGTGACGTGCCGAAGCTTCCACCAGGTCTGAGCTACGTCGGGATCACCGCGGGCGGTGATAGGAGCGCGGCGCGCTTCGAATGAGGAGCGGTGGGATTGTCGCGTCGTGCGGGGCGCCTGCACGGCTGCTAGACTCGCCGAAATGAGCGCCTGGAGCTTCGCGCGCCGCAAGGGCGGGTGCTCGGCCTGCGGACGCGCCTTCGCCGAGGGCGAGCGGCACCTGTCCGCGCTGCGCATCGCCGGCGAGGAGATCGCGCGCGAGGACGTGTGCCGCGAGTGCTGGTCGGCGAAGGCCGAGCGCGAGAGCCTGATCTGGTGGCGCACGCGCCACGCCGAGCCGCGGGCGCGCGCGCTGGCGCTGGATCTCGAGGCGCTCGAGCGGCTGTTCCTGGCGCTGGAGGGGCGCACGGAGGCGGCGCTGAGGGAGCTGCGGTATGTCCTGTGCTTGATCCTGATGCGCAAGCGCCGGCTGGTGCTCGTGCGCATCGCGCGCGACGTCTCGGGGGAGCGCTTGGTGGTCCGCCGGCCGCGGCGCAGCGACGAGATCGAGGTCGAGGTGTTCGACTTCTCGCCGGAGCGCATCGAGGAGGTACGCGCGAAGCTGCGCGAGGTCCTCGAAGGGGCCGAGGGAGCTGCTGGGAGCGACGAGCGCGAGGAGGAACGCACCGGAGAGTCCCTCGACCGGTCCCGCGCCGGCTGAGACCCGCTCGGGCCGCCGGCCGGACCCATTCCATCCCACGAACCACAACATCTTGTGGTCGCCGGCCCAAGATCCACGCAAGAGCCACTATTACTAGGAAGTTGCAAATTACGCAGCCCGGCTCTGCCGCCCCAAGTCCCGCCTGGGAAACGACTTCCGCGCAGGAAATCCCGTGAATCCTGTTGCGGCCCGGGCGCAGTGGCGCTTCAATCCACTCCGGTGGTGGAGAGTGGGGCCAGGTGGAAACCGAGAGGGGAACGGTTCAGGGCGTGAGGTGGCTGGGGGAGAGCCACCACACCCTCGACGACAAGAACCGGGTCTTCGTGCCGCGCAAGCTCCAAGGGGGGCTCGACCGCGACGCGGAGGGCCACCTCACCGCGATCCTCACCCGCGGCTTCGAGGGCTGCCTCTTCCTCTTCTCCGAGACCGGCTTCGAGGCCGTGCTCTCGCGGCTGAAGACCCAGGCCTTCGACGGCGCACAGCAGCGCAAGCTGCAGCGGCTCTTCTTCGCGAACACGCAGCGCACGACGCTCGACGGCTCGGGTCGGCTGCTCGTGCCGGAGAAGCTCAAGGCGTTGGTCGGGATCGACCGCGAGGTGGTCCTGGTGGGCCTCGTCGATCGCATCGAGCTGTGGCCGAAGCCGGCCTGGGAGCGCTTCGAGCGCGAGAACGCGGGCGAGTTCGACGCCCTGGCCGAGGTCCTGTGCGGCCCGCGCGGGCCGGCGCCGGAATCCTGAGGAGCACGCAGCCATGCAGGGGGTGGAGATGGCCCGTTCGCGCCGCGAGGACTCTGGCGGAGAGCACCCCGGCGGCGTGCACCTGCCGGTCCTGCCGGTGCAGGTGGTGCAGCTGCTCGGCGGCTCGGCCGGCTCCGAGCTCGAGGGGTGGCTGGTCGACGCGACGCTGGGCGCCGGCGGTCACGCCGCGCTGTGCCTGAATGCCTTCCCGCGCATCCGTCTCCTGGGCGTCGACCAGGACCCCGAGATCCTGCGCCACGCGTGCAAGGCCCTGCGCCCCTTCGGCTCGCGCGTGCGGATCCGCCGCGGCCGGCTCTCCTCCATCGGCCGGATGCTCGAGGAGGAGGGCGCGTCGCGCGTCGCCGGATGGCTCCTCGACCTCGGCGCGTCGTCCTTGCAGCTCGAGAGCGCGGAGCGCGGCTTCTCCTTCCGCGCCGACGGCCCGCTCGACATGCGCATGGACCCCGACCGCCAGCGCACGGCGGCCGACATCGTCAACACCTGGGACGAGAGCGACCTCGCCGACCTCTTCTACTACGAGGGCGGCGAGGCGCGCTCGCGCCGGATCGCCCGCGCGATCGTCGAGGCGCGGCGCCGCGCGCCGTTCCTGCGCACCGGCGCGCTGGCCGACGTGATCGCGCGCGCCGCGGGCCGCCAGTCGGGCACAGGCGCGCGCATCCACCCGGCGACGAAGGTCTTCCAGGCCCTGCGCCGCGCGGTCAACGAGGAGGGTGAGGAGCTGCTCGCCGGCCTCGCGCAGGCCGAGCAGTGGCTGGTCGACGGCGGCCGCCTGGTCGCGATCTCCTTCCACTCCGGCGAGGACGGCGCCGTCAAGCGCTTCCTCGTCCAGGGCGCCGCGGCGGGGCGCTGGCGCGTCTTGACGAAGAAGCCGATCCGCGCCGCGCGCGAGGAGCTGTCCACCAACCGGCGCGCCCGCTCCGCGAGCCTGCGCGCCGCGGAGCGCACGCGCACGGCCGGGCGAGGCCACTGGGAATGACGCGCGCCATGCTGAGCCTCAGCCTCTGCGGTCTGTGCCTCCTGGCGGGTCTCGCCACCTGCCTGGTCCAGTGTGCCAACCATGCGCGCGCCGACGACCTCGCGCGGGCCCAGCGCGAGTGGCAGATGCTCTCGGCGGCGAACGCCCAGTCCGAGGCGCTCGTGCAGGCGCACGTGTGGGGGGTGCCGCTGGGCCAGGAGTGGGCGGCGCGCAAGCCGCGCGCGGAGCCGACGCCATGAAGCGCGGGCCGGTATCGGCTTCCGGAGGCTCTGCTCCTGGTCCGGGAGGACCTCCCGGGTATCCGAGCGCTCCCATCGCTCCGAGCCTTGCCCGGCTCGACTCCGCTTCCGGCCTGCGCCCCGCCAGCGCGTTCGTCTCGATCGGCCTCGTGCTTGCGCTGGCCGGCGCCTGGGTCGGCCGCATTTCGCTCGCAGGGGAGGGCCGCGCGCGGGAGAACCTCCAGCGCGAGCGGGACGCGCTGCCCGAGTACACGATCTCCGACCGCGAAGGCCGGCCGCTGGCGGTCTTCGTGCAGCGCCTGGACCTGGCCCTGTGCCCGCGCGCGCTGTGGCAGGCGCACACGCCGGAGACGATTGCGTCCGCGGTCTCCGCGGCCCTGGGCGGAAAGCCCGCGCCGGCGGAGCTCCTCGAGCGCCTGCTGCCCGATGCGCACGACGGCGTGGTGCGCAGCGACCTGGTGCTCGACCTCGCCCAGGCCCGGCGTGTCGCCGATTGGATCCGGGGCGGGCCTCAGGCGTCCGGGGTCTCGGGCGCGCCCGTCGAGGGCTTCATGCTCGCGCCGGCCGCCGGCGGCGGGTGGCACCTCGACTGGCGCCCCGCGCTCGCCCTCTCGGCGCAAGCGCGCCACCGCCAGCTCGGCGAGCGGTCCGCCAACCCCCTGCGCTGGAGCCGGCGCATCGCCGACGAGCTCGCCCTGGCGCTCGCCGGAGCGCACGCGCTCCGCCCGGGTGACGACGAGCAGGCGCTCGAGTCCCAGCGAGCCGAGATCTGGCGCCTGCTGCTCCCGACGAACTACTGCGTCGCCGTGCGCGACTTCGACGCCGCCCGCGCGCCGCGGCTGCTGGAAGTCTTGAACGAGGAGCACGTCCTGCCGCACCAGATGCAGATCGCCCGCGAGCGCAACCGCCGCTACCCCGCGGGCCGCGCGCAGCTCCTGGGCGCCTGGGGCTTCATCGAGCGCCCGCAGGCCCAGGTGCTGGCGCTCGAGCGGCTCGGCTTCCCGCGCCAGCGTCTGGCGAGCGCGGAAGGGCGCCAGGCGGCGGTCGCGCGCCTCACCCCCGACCAGCGCCGCGAGCTGCCGGGCCTGACCTGGCAGTACCTGGCCCAGAGCTACCCCTTGACCGGCCTCGAGCGCGCCTGCGACCGGCTCTTGGCGCAGCCGGGCTGGCGGGGGCTCGAGCGGCGGCCCGCGGAATACCTCTTCCGCCGCAACCGGCCGGTCCACCAAGCGGCGCGCAGCTACTACGTCGACTGGAAGCCGGCCAGCGAGGCCCCGCGGGTCGAGACGACCCTCGACGCCCTGCTCCAGCGCCAGGTCCGCCTGGAGCTGGAAAGGCTCCTCGAGGAGCACCGCCCGGCGCTCGCCATGGCGATCGTGGTCGACCTGGCGAGCGGCGACGTGCTGGCCCTCGACGCGATCTCGCCCTACGAGCGCTCGGGCTTCCCCCCGCTCTACCACGCCTTCACGCCCGGCTCGACGGCGAAGGTCGTGATCATGGCCTCGGCGCTCGAGTCGGGTCGGGTCCGCCCGCACGACGTCTTCGACGTGGGCAACGGCGAGTTCCACCTCCCCGGCCGCGTGATCCGGGAGGCCCGCAACTCGCGCACGGGCCGGCTCACCGCCGTCGAGTGCCTGGCCTTCTCGGTGAACGCCGGGCTGGCCCAGATCGGCATGCGCGTGCCCGACTCGTTCCTTCACGCGAAGCTGAAGGCCCTGCACTACGGCGAGGCGCCGCTCAGCGGACTCGGCGGAGAGCGCTCCGGCTACGTTCCGCCGCTGCCTTGGCGCTTGAATCAGACCCACGCATCCGTCAGCTTCGGGCACGAGATGTCGGTCACGCTCTGGCAGCACGCGGCGGGCTTGGCCGCCGTCGTGCGCGGTGGGGAGTGGCGGCCGCTGCGGCTCCTGGCCGCGGTCGAACAGGGGGGTCTGCGCCGCGAGCTCGCGCCGGCGGCCCCCGAGCGGGTCTTCGCCGCGGCGACCTGCACCGAGGTGCGCGAGATGATGTTCACGGGGGCGCGCGAGGGGAGCGGCCGGATCGTGGCGAGTCCCGACCTCGTCCCCGGCCTGGTGGTCGGCACGAAGACCGGCACGGCCGAGAAGGTCCCGACCGAGATCTGCCTGCACGCCGAGCTCGCCCACCAGGAGGACCACCACCGCGCGCACACCTCCTGCAGCGCCGCGTGCCGGCGCGGCTTGCGCGGCCAGCGGCCCGGACACCGCAGCTGCTACACCTCCTCGATGTGCGCCTTCGGCCGGCGCGAGGGCGACGCGCGCGAGCTGATGGTGCTCGTGGTCGCCGACGAGCCGCGCGGGGCCGTGCACTACGGGTCGCAGGTCAGCGGCGCGGCGGCGATCGCCATCCTGAAGGAGGCGCTCGGCTCGACGGTGCAGGGCGAGCTGCCGGCCGAGGAGCTGGTGGCGGGCTTCGTGCCCTCCGACCGGGAACCCGTGCAGGGAGCGGACCAGCCCTGGGCCCCGGAGGTTGCGCGGTGATCCCGCTGGCTCGGTTGGTGGAGGCCCTCGGCGGTACCTGCGAGCGGCTCGCCGGCAGCGGGCCGCGCATCGGCGGCGTGCAGCTCGACAGTCGATCGGTGGGGGCAGGCGACCTGTTCGCCGCGTTGCCCGGAAGGGCCGCGGACGGCGCGCGCTTTGCCGGCGACGCGCTCGCCCGCGGCGCCGCGGCGATCTTGTCGCCTGCCCGGATCCTGCCCGAGCCGAGCGCGCCGGTGTGGGTGCACCGCGATGCGCGGCGCGTCGCCGGCGGCGCGGCGGCGATCCTCTACGGCGAGCCCTCGCGCGGGATGCTCGTCGTCGCCGTCACCGGCACGAACGGCAAGACGAC
>DATKBQ010000167.1:0-4066 GCA_035546375.1 Planctomycetota bacterium
CCCGCGCGGTGATCGCCTGCGCCCGCTGCCAGCCGCGCCCGTAGACGAGCCAGGCGACCAGGATGCCGAGCAGCGCGACCGAGAGCGAGACGGCGAGCGCCAGCGTGTGCGCCTGGTGCTCGATCTCGGGCGAGACCTCGCGGGCGATCGCCGCGGCGACCGGCGCTCCGTAGAGCCGCTCCGGCGTCACCACGGTCTCGAACCAGGTGTGCGACCCGAGCAGGTCGCCGTTCAGCCACAGGTGCCCGCCGAAGATCCCGAGCAGCGCGAGCGCCGAGAGCGCGACGGTCATCGGCCACGGCGACTCGTGCGGCAGGTGCTGGCCGTGGTCGTGCGCGTGCTCGTCGGGGTGCGCCTCGGCCAGCGCCTCGGTGATCCCCTCGCGGTCGTGGGCGGCATGGAAGACGGCGGCGCCGGCCTCTTTCCTCGCCGAGAGCCCGTGCTCGATCGGATCGTGACCGTAGCCCGCGGCCGGCGCGTGCGCGACCGCCAAGCCGCGGTACTCGCCGAAGAAGGTCATGAAGATCAGTCGGAACATGTAGAAGGCGGTCAAGGCCGCCGCCGCGGGCAGCGCGATCGCGGCGAAGAGGCTGGCTCCGCTGAAATGCGCCAGGCTCGACTCGAAGGCCGCCATCACGATCTTGTCCTTGGAGTAGAACCCCGAGAACAAGGGCAGGCCCGAGATCGCCAGCGTCGACACCAGCATGCAGGCGAAGGTCACCGGCATGAAGCGCCGCAGCCCGCCCATGCGGCGCATGTCCTGCTCGTGGTGGCAGCCGTGGATCACGCTGCCCGCGCACAGGAACAGGCAGGCCTTGAAGAAGGCGTGCGTCAGCATGTGGAACATGCCGGCCACGACCCCGCCCAGGCCCACGGCGGCGACCATGAAGCCGAGCTGCGAGATGGTCGAGTAAGCGAGCACCCCCTTCACGTCGAACACCGTGGTGCCGATCGTGGCCGCGAAGAGCGCGGTGAAGGCGCCGACCACGGTCACCACCGCGAGCACCTCGGGGCTCATCAAGGGGTAGGTCCGGCCGAGCAGGAAGACGCCCGCCGCCACCATGGTCGCCGCGTGGATCATGGCCGACACCGGCGTCGGCCCCTCCATCGCGTCGGGCAGCCAGATGTGCAGCGGGAACTGCGCCGACTTGCCCACCGTCCCGCCGAAGACGAACAGCCCGGCCACGCTCATCCACATCGGGTACTCGCCGCCGTGGCGCGCCACCTCCTCCTGCGCCATCCGCCACAGCTCGGTGAAGCGGAAGGTCTCGAAGTGGACGTAGAACATCATCATCCCGACGAACAGGCACACGTCGCCGACGCGCGTCGTCAGGAAGGCCTTCTTGCAGGCCGCCGCCGCCTGGCGGATGCGCGGCGAGGTCGGATCGTGGCCGAAGTGCCCGATCAAGAGATACGACATCAGCCCCATGATCTCCCAGAAGATGAACAGGAAGAGCATGTTGTCCGCGAGCACCAGGCCGAGCATCGCGAACGTGAACAGGCTGATGTTGGCGAAAAAGACGTGGTAGCGCCGGTCGCCGTGCATGTACCCGATCGAGAACAGGTGCACGAAGAACGACACGACGCCGACGACGGCCAGCATCGCCGCACCGAGCACGTCGTAGAGGATCGCGGCGGAGACGTTGGCCGAGGCGCCCGCAGCGGCCTCGCTCGAGAACAGCCAGTGGAACCACAGTCCCGCCTCCTCGCCCGAGTGGTGCAGGAAGCTCTCGCCGCGGTAGGCCGCCGCGATCGCCTTCGCGAGCATGTACAGGGTGATGCACATGGTCGCGAACAGGCCGCCGGTCAGGATCCAGTCGCCGCGCGGCAAGCGGCGTCCGAGGAAGATCTGGGCCACGTAGCCGGCGAGCGGCAGGATCAGGGCCAGGAACAGCAGGCGGAAGTCCACCTGCGGGTCGAACTCCAGGAGCGCCATCCTCTCACTCCCGCAGGAGGTCGGCCTCGCTCGGCTTCACCGAGTCGAACAGGTGGAAGACGTTGAGCACGATCGCCAGCGCGACCGCCGCCTCGGCCGCCGCGAGGATGATCACGAAGATCGCGAACATGCGCCCCTCGAGGCCGTCGCCGGAGAAGCGGTTGAAGGCGACGAAGTTGATGTTCGCCGCGTTGAGGATCATCTCGATCCCCATCAGCACGTAGAGCACGTTGCGGCGCGCGATGATGCACACGAGCCCGAGCGCGAAGAGCGCCGCCGAGACCGCGACGTAGGCCCCTAGCCCCATCGGGTGCGCCCTCCGTCGCTCGGCTCGCCGGAAGGCTTCACGGCCGCCCGCTCTCCTCCTCGAGGTCGAGGCGGCGGCGCCGGGCGATGTAGACCGCGGCGACCAGCGCCACCGTCAAGACCACCGCCGCCAGCTCGAACGGGATGACGTACTGATCGGGAGCCAGGAAGCCGACGCCGATCTCGCGCGCGTGGCCGCGGGGCTCGGGGAGCTGGGACACCTCCGCCCAGCGCACGCTGAGCGCCACCTTGGCCCCGATCCAGGCGACCGCGGCGCCGATCAACCCCAGGCCGGCGAGCACGCGCGGCAGCTTGCGCTCGGTCAGGTCGGGAGGCGTCAGCATGACGCCGAAGAGGATCAGCGCCAGGATGCCGCCGACGTAGATCAGGATCTGGGCCACGGCCAGAAAGTCGGCTCCGAGCAGCAGGAACAGCCCGGCCGTGCCGCCGAAGGTCGCGAGCAGCGAGAAGGCGCTGCGCACGACCGAGCGCTCGATCACGCAGAAGAGCCCGCCGCCGACCACCAGGAAGGCGAAGAGGCCGAAGGCGAGGCCCTCTGCGCCGGCCGCGGAGATCCCCCAGCCCACGGCCAGGAGCAGCAGGACCGTGGTTGCGGCGATGAAGGCCTTGGCGGGCATGGCTACGCGGGCTCCCCCGAGTCGGAGTCGGAGGGGGGGGGCTCGCCTGCGTCTTCGGCAGAGCCGGAGCCGGAGGGATGGGACGCATCTGCGTCTTCGGCCTCGCCCCGATCGATCGCCGGCGCCGAAGCGTCGGCTGGGGCCGCAGCACGCGCCGCCTCTTTGGCTTTCTTTTTCTCCTCAGCTTCTCGCATGCGAATCCGCGCCTCGCGCGCCATGCCTTTGAACGACAGCAGGTCGTGCTTGAACTCGCTGCGGTCGTAGGCGACGAAGGCGTACTCCGTCCCCATGTGGATGCAGTCCTTCGGGCAGGGGTAGACGCACAGCTCGCAGAACATGCACTTCTGGTAGTCGAGCGTGAACGAGATCCACTCCAGCTCCTTGCCGTGGCGCACCGCCTCCATCTCGATGCAGTCGATCGGACAGGCGCGCGCGCAGGCCAGGCAATCGATGCACTTCTCCTGCTCGAGGTAGTGGATCCCGCGGTAGCGATCGGGGATCGGCAGCCGCTCGTCGGGGTACTGCACCGTGATCGGCTTCTGGAGCAAGTACTTGCCCGTGATCCGCATCCCGATCAGCGTCGTCTTGACGCTGTTCCAGATGTTGCGGACGTAGGCGGCGGGGGTCTCGGTCGCTTGCATGCGCTGCTCTCGGCCGTGCCCTAGAAGAGGGCCTCCCAGACGCCTGCGCCGATGACGCACACCAGCGCCAGCGGGGTCAGGTACTTGTACCCCATGGTCATGACCTGGTCGATCCGGATGCGCGGCAAGGTCCAGCGCACCCACATCATCAGGAACACGCCGAACAGGCTCTTGGCGAGCAGCGTGAGCCCGGCGGCGAGCTGGTAGGGCAGCGCCGCGGCGTTCAGCTTCCACTGGATGAGGCCCTCGCCGGCCGCCGCGCCGGCGACGACCTGCTTCTGCACGAAGAGCTCGCGCCCGAACGTCTCGCCGGCCCAGTGGGTCAGCGGGCTCTCGAAGCCGCCGAAGAAGAAGATCGCGGCGATGGCCGACATCAGGAACATCGCGGCGTACTCCTCCATGAAGAAGAACGACCAGCGGATGCCCGAGTACTCGGTCATGAAGCCGGCGACCAGCTCCGACTCCGCTTCGGGCAGGTCGAAGGGCGCGCGCTTGGTCTCGGCCAGGGCGGCGACGAAGAACAGCACGAAGGCCGGCAGGACGAA
>DATKBQ010000168.1:0-2874 GCA_035546375.1 Planctomycetota bacterium
GCGGCCTCCAGCAGCCCGTGGTACCACACCGCGAACCGGCCCAGGGCGCGGTCGAACGCGTCCAGGCCGGGGCGCGCCGCCCGGCCGATCGTGCCGCCCACCCCCGCGCCGACGGCGCGCAGGCCCCGCCGGAGCCATCCGCCGCGCGCGGTCTCGCGCCCCCAGCGGGCCGCCATCGCCGGCAGCAGCGTGATCGCGACGAGCAGCGAGGCGAGCAAGGAGAACGCGACCGCCAGCGAGAGGTCGCCGAACAGCTCGCCGGCCACGCCGCGCACGTAGAGCACCGGCCCGAACACGGCGATCGTCGTGAGGGTCGATGCCGTGATCGCGCCCGTCACCTCCTCGGCGCCGCGGGCGGCGGTCTCCACCTCGGAGGCCGCGGCAGCCGACGGCGAAGCGTCCTCGGCTTCCCTGCCCGCGGGCACGACGGCCGCGGCTGCCCCGCCCTCGGCCTGCTCCCCCGGGCCCGATGCGGCCGTCCCCTGCCGGTGCCGGAACACGTTCTCGAGCACCACGATCGAGTTGTCGACCAGCATCCCGACGCCGAGCGCCAGCCCGCCCAGGCTCATGATGTTGAGCGACACCCCCGCGGCATCCATGAGCGCGAACGTGCCGATCACCGAGATCGGGATGGCGAGCGCCACCGCCACCGGATAGCGCGCATCGCGCAGGAACAGGAAGAGCACGAGGAAGGCAAGGACGCCCCCGAGCAGCAGGGCCTGCGCGACGTTGCTGATGGCGTCGGATATGAAGCCGGCCTGGCTCATCGGGACGCTGAACTCGAGGTCCGGGTACTCCTCGCGCAGGGTCACGAGCGCCTCCTCGACGCGCTCGGCCACCTGCACCGTGTTGGCGCCCGACTCCTTGAAGAGCAGCAGGCCGACCGCCTCCCGGCCGGTGGCGCGGGCCCCCGATTCGCGCTCGCGGAAGCCGTCGCGCACGGTGGCGACGTCGCCGACGCGGATCAGCGACCCTCCGCCGGAGCCCGCCTCATCCCCCGCCTCCCCGCCGGCGGGGGATCCGGGGTCGAAGGCCGACGCTCCGCGGGCGGCGCCCACGACGACCCGCTCGATCTCGCCGACCGCCTGGAACTCGCCCAGCGTGCGCAGCGAGTAGCGGTAGCGGCCGCGCAGTACGCTGCCGCCGGGGGCGCTGACGTTGGCGGCGTCCAGGGCGCGCGCGACGTCCGCCACGGTGAGCCCCAGGTTCTCGAGCCGGCGCGGGTCCACGTCGACCTGGATCTCGCGGTCGAGCCCGCCCACGACCGCGGCCTGCGCCACCCCGTCGATCTGCTCGAGCCGACGCTTGAAGACCGTCTCGGCCTGCTCCTTCAGCCCCCACAGGTCGACGGGGCCGGTGACGCTGAGCGCCATCACCGGGTCGGCCGTCGGATCGGTGCGCAGCACCACCGGCCGGTCGGCGAGCTCCGGCAGCAGGTCGCGCAGGTTGTCGAGCTTCTCGCGCACCGCCAGCGCCGCGAAGTCCATGTCGGTGCCCCACGCGAAGCGCAGCGTCACGTAGGACGCGCCCTCGCGCGAGACGCTCTCGATGCGCTCGACGCCCGCGACGGCGGCGACCTGCGCCTCCACGGGCGCGGTGACCAGCCGCTCGACCTCGGTGGGCGCCACGTCCGGGTACGCCGTGAACACCATCAGGCGCGGATAGGACACGTCCGGGAGCAGGTCGGTGGGCAGGCGCTCGAAGGAGATCGCGCCCAGCACGATCACGCCGATGAAGAACATCGCGACCCCGACGGGCCGCGCGATGGCAAGGCGTGGCAGGCTCACGGCCGCACCGGCGCGCCTACCCGCTCCTCCAGCGTCACGCGGGCCCGCTCGAAGTCGTAGCGCGCGTTCACCGCCCGGCGCTCCTGCGCGGCGGCGTCCTCGATCACCCGCTGCAGGTCGGTGAACTGCACGGATCCGAGCGCGAACAGCTCCTGCTGGAGCTCGAGCCGCTCCGCGCTCAGGTCCGCGGCCTGCTCGGCGAGCAGCACGGCGCGGTGGGCGTTGCGCAGGTCGATCAGCGCCTCGCGCACCTCCCGCTCGACGCGCAGCGCGGTGGCCCGGCGGTCCTGGCGCGCGTCGTCGGCCGCGGCGTTCGCGCTCGCGGTCTGCTGGCTGCGCTGGAAGCGGTCGAAGATCGGCACGGAGGCCGTGAGCCCGAAGCTGAGCGTGCGGTTCTCCGGGTTGAACTCGGTGAGCGCGTCGTAGCTGCCCACGCTGACGCCGCGGCTCAGCGCGAGGCTGGCCGACAGGCGCGGCCACCAGGCGCCGCGCGCGGCGTCGGCGTCCTCCTCGGCCGCCTCGACCGCGGCCGCCGACTCCAGCACGGCGGGGTTGGACCGGACCGCCGCCGCGACGACCGCCTCGCCGTCCAGCGCGGCGGGGTCGAAGGCTTCGGGGAGCGCGGTCGGGGTCGAAAAGTCCGCCTGCCCGCCCACGCCCATCGTCTCGAGCAGCGCCAGCCGGGCCTTGCGCGTGGTGCCCCGCGCGGTCTCCAGGGCCAGCTCCTGCGTCGCGACGTCGACGCGCGCCCCCAGCACGTCCACCGGCGAGACCGACGCCACGCGCAGGCGCTGCTCGGTCGCGTCGAGCCGCTCGCGCGCCGCGACCAGCAGGCGCTCCTCCAGCCCCGCGAGCAGGTCGGCGCGCACGACGTCCCAGTACGCGCGCTCCACCGCCGCCGCGACGGCCACCCAGGAGCCCGCTATGCGCGCCTCGGTGGCGCGCGCGGACGCCCGCGCGGAGCCCAGGCGGTTCCAGTTCGCGCCGCCGTCGAAGAGGGTCAGGTCGAGGCCCACGCGCTGGTTGGAGCTGCTGCTCTGGAACTCGAGGGGCTCGTCCAGCCGCACGGGCTCGCCGAAGTCGTCCT
>DATKBQ010000169.1:0-4366 GCA_035546375.1 Planctomycetota bacterium
AGCGGCCGAGGAACTCGTAGCCCATGCGGGTCAGCCGCAGGCCGGCGATCTGCGCGAAGAACGAGCTGCGCTTGTCGTAGCAGGCCGCGATCACCGGGCGGCGCGGGATGGCGCTCAAGCGCGCCTCCAGCTCCGGCGAGGGCAGCATGCGGAACGGGACGTTGATGGCGTCCGGAAGGTGGCCCAGGGTCTCGAACTCGCCCGGGTAGCGCAGGTCGAGGAAGATCGCGCCGCGCCCCTCGACCAGCCGTTTGGCGTCGGGCGTGTCGAGCAGCACGTCCTTGTTGGGGTAGTCGGGGACTGCGCGCAGGTCGCCGCCCGTTTGCCGCTGGCTCCGCCCGTCGCGCGCGAGCGGGCGGTCCTCGGCCAGCCACTTCTCGTAGCCGCCGATGATGAAGCGCGCCTCGAAGCCGATCGACTTCAGCCGGTCGCTGACCTCGGAGCTGCGGTTGCCGTTGAAGCACAAGAGGTAGACCGGCCTGGAGCGGTCGAGGTAGCGCTCGGGCTCGAGCATCAGGTCGGGATAACGGACGTGCTGCGATCCCTCGATCGCGCCCATCTCGACCTCTTCGTCCTCGCGGATGTCCCAGATCTGGAGCTCGTGGCCCCCGGCGATCTCCTGCGCGAGCTGCTCGGTCGAGAAGGCGTCCTCGCGGGCGAACTGGTCGCTGAAGGAGAGCGTCTTGAGGTTGGCGTCCGCGATCAGCCGGCCGTTCTCCTTCGAGTCGCGCACCAGGTTGACCCGCAGCCGCTGGGTCTGCTCGTCCTCGGTGCGCATGTAGAACAGCGCGAAGCCGGCGAGCGTCGCCAGGAACAGGCCCAGCGTCACGCGGAAGGCCAGGCGGTGGGATCCCGCGCTCGCCTTCGCCCCCGCGCGCGCGCGCGTGAACGTCCATCGGCCGAGCACGACCGTCGCGAGCCCCAGCACCTGGGCCGTGCTGGCGAAGAGGTTGACGACGACGTCGGGCGACGGGATCGCCCAGGCGAGCTCCGGAAGGACGAAGAGCAGCACCGCCGCGATGCCCGGCGCGCGCCATCCACCCTCGAGCCGCAGCACCGGCTTCGCCATCCCCCGCCCGTCCGCTCCGCTTCTTCGCTCCATCGGGAGCCTCCCTTCCCCGGCAGCCGCCCCGCAGTCCCCCCTGGGGCGGGCGCTCGCACACCCACTGCCCGAAGCGATCCTCCGCAGGCGCCGTCTGGATCGGGAAGCGCGGGGCTGGCCGCTTCCCGCGGCGACAGGACGGAGTGCTTCGTCGCCGCATCCGGTTCCCAGGGGTGGAACGGGTGCGAAAATATGAAGATTTCGTAAGGACCGGCGAACCAAGGACTTGCGGGTGCGGAGGCGGGCAAGGCCGCCGCCCGCTCGCCAACCCGGCTCCGCCAAGCCCGAGGCCGGAACCCGCGGGACTCCGGCCGTGGGGTCCCGGCCCTCAAGTCGCCCAGGGTCCCGGTCGACCTAGGGAGCGGAGGGTTTCTCGCTTCGCGGCACGTCCGCCGCGCGCCCCCCACGACAACGCCGACCTCCCCGCTCGCGCGAACCGATCCGACCATGCACTCAACCCTGATCCTCGGCGCCGCCCTCGCCCTGGCCCCCCTCACGGCGCGCGGCCTGGCCCAGGAGCCCGACCCGAACGCCTTGCCGCTCAGCTTCGGCCTGTACCAGTCGGACAAGCCGACGGTCATGTACAAGAAGTTCATGCCGGTGCTCGAGTACCTCCAGGGGGACCTCGAGCGCCGCCTGCGGCAGCCGGTGGACATCCGGCTCGAGATCTTCAGGAGCTACGACGACGGCATCGACGCGCTCGTCGCCGGCAAGGTCGACTTCGTGCGCTTCGGCCCGTCCTCCTACATCACCGCCCAGGGTCGCAACCCGGCGATCCGGCTCCTGGCGATGGAGCACGAGAAGCGCCAGAAGCGCTTCAAGGGGCTGATCGTAGTCGCCAAGTCGAGTCCGATCCAGAGCCTCGCCGATCTCCGGGGCAAGAGCTTCGCGTTCGGCGACCCGAACTCGACGATCGGCCGCTGGCTGGTCCAGGCCGAGCTGGCCAAGGCCGGGATCCGCTCGGTCGACCTGTCGAGCTACGCCTACCTGCCGCGCCACGACGCCGTCGCGCGCGCCGTGCAGATGGGCGACTTCGACGCGGGCTCGATCAAGGAGGGCACCTTCGAGGAGCTGGCGAAGAACGGCGACCTCCGGATCCTGATGAGCTTCGACAACGTGACCAAGCCGTGGATCGCCCGCGCCGGGCTGGAGGCGCGGGTCGCCGATGCCCTGAAGGAGAGCTTGTTCGCGTTGACCGACGCGGCAGTGCTCAAGGAGCTTAAGGTCTCGGGCTTCGCAGCCACCTCGGACGAGGAGTACCAGCTCGTGCGCGAGGGCATGAAGCTCGCCGAGGCATTCCAGGCCGGGCGCGGTGACAACTGAATCGCGGCGAGAGAGACGCGCCAGCCGGCTAGGCCTGCGGCTGATCGCCGGCACGCTGCTGCTGCTGTCCGTCGTCTACCTGATCAGCAGCCTGCTGACCCTGCAGAGCGACCGCCGCGTGCTGCAGGGACAAATGGACCTGCGCGGCAGATCGCTGGCGCGCGTGGCCGCGAGCAACTGCGTCGAGGCGCTCCTGGTCACTCCCGAGAAGACGGGGCCCGACTATCCGCTGCTCGACACCTTCGTGCAGACGCTGGTCGACGACAACAGCGACGTGACCTTCGCGCGCGTGGTGCGCTCCGACGGGCAGGTGGTCACGGAGGCCTACGGGAGGATCGGCCCCGGGCCGAGCGCCGCCGATGCCTACCAGGCCTACGTGGCCGAGGTGCTCGCGCCGGGCAATCGCGTGCTCCTGGGCCGGATCGTGCTCGGCATCTCGACCGCCAGCTCGCGCGAGCTGATCGCCTCGCGCCAGCAGGTGCTGGCGATCCAGGCCGTGATCTCGTTCGCGGCGCTCGCCGCGCTGCTCGGCTTCATGATCCGGCGCCTGGTCGCCGTCCCGGTCTCGGACCTCGACCGGCAGGCGACTGCGCTGGGTCAGGGCAATCTGGAGACGCCGATCTCGCTTCCCAGCGACGACGAGCTGGGCCACCTCGCGCGCACGCTCGACGAGATGCGGCGCAACCTCAAGGGCTCGTACGACGAGGTGCGCGACACCAACGCCGAGCTACGCCGGGTCAACGCGATCAAGGACCAGACCCTGGAGCAGCTCGAGAGGGCGCTCCTGCGCGCGAAGGAAGCCAGCAAGGTCAAGGGCGAGTTCATGGCCACCATGAGCCACGAGATCCGTACGCCCATGAACGGCGTGATCGGCATGACTGCGCTGCTCCTGGACACCGAGCTCGATTCCCAGCAGCGCGAGTTCGCCGACACGATCCGTCACTCCGCGGAGGCGCTGCTCCTGATCGTCAACGACGTGCTCGATTTCTCCAAGATCGAGGCGCACAAGCTGAAGCTCGAGTACGTCGAGATCGCGGTGGCCGGACTGGTCGACGACGTGCTGGACCTGTTCCGCGCGCAGGCCACGGAGAAGGGCATCCTGATCGAGCGGCGGTTCGTGGAGGAGCTGCCCACGCTGCTGCAAGCGGACCCGGGCCGGCTGCGCCAGATCCTCCTGAACCTGGTCGGCAACGCCGTCAAGTTCACCGACCACGGCGGCGTGGTCGTCAGCGTGAGCCGCTCGGCGCGCGCGAACGAGCGGATCTGGGTGCGCTTCGAGGTCGCCGACACGGGCCTCGGCGTCCCCGCCGCGGCCCAGGCGACCCTCTTCCAGCCCTTCACCCAGGGGGACAGCTCCACCACGCGCACCCACGGCGGCACGGGCCTCGGCCTCGCGATCTCGAAGCAGCTCGTCGAGCTGATGGGCGGCGTGATCGGCTTCGAGAGCAACGAGGGGCAGGGCAGCACCTTCTGGTTCGAGGTGCCGCTGAGCGAGCCGAGCTCCGCCCAGGCCGCCAAGCCGGCCCCGGCCCTCCCGCGCGACGGCCAATCGCTCCTCCCGCCTCCGGCCTCCCTGCGCGTGCTCCTGGTGGAGGACAACGCGATCAACCGCAAGATCGCTTCGAGCATGCTGACCAAGCGCGGCCACTCGGTCTCGATCGCCGCCAACGGCCTCGAGGCGCTCGAGAAGCTCGCCGGCGGTCACTGGGACGTCGTGCTCATGGACTGCTTCATGCCCGTCATGGACGGCTTCGAGGCCACCCGCCTGATCCGCCGCAACGAGGCGGAGACGCGCCAGCACATCCCGATCATCGCCATGACCGCCAACGCCATGGAAGGCGACCGCGAGCGCTGCCTCGCCGCCGGCATGGACGAGTACCTCACCAAGCCCGTGCGCGCCGAGCGCCTCTGCGAGCTGGTCGAGCGCATGGCCGTGCGCGA
>DATKBQ010000170.1:0-2731 GCA_035546375.1 Planctomycetota bacterium
GATGGGCGGGAGCGGGATTGGGGCGGCCCAGAGGGATGGTTTCATCGCCGGGATGGTTCCACACTCCCCGGAACGCCATAATCCGCTCGCCCGGGCGGGCTGGGCGCGCTGCGCCGCCCGCAGGGCGACCATGGCTCGCTCGGGACGCAAGCAGGTCAGCCTGCGCGAGGCGGCGCTTCCGCGGCCGGCCGCAAGGCTCGGCGTCACGACCCCGTTGGCCGAACGCGAACCGAGCGCTGCTCAGACGCCCTCCGCGCCGCCGCCGCCTGCAGAGCAGGCCCAGCCGCTCCCCCGAGCGCTTGGATGGCGCCTGGGATGGCTCGCACTGGTCCTCTTGCTCGTCCATGTCTGGTTCCAGCAGAACCTCGGCACGTCGACGCAGGCCCTGGTCGTGGCGAGCACCGGCTCGGCGGCGGTGCTCTCGGCCCTGGGCTGGGTCTACGGGAAGAAGGAGCTCGAGGCGGGGCTGCGGGGGGCGGTCCGGCGGCGCCTCGACCGCTCGTTGACGGTGCCAGTGCTTTCGGCCGCGACGCTCGTCGTGGTCGTGTTCGGGACGCTCGTCACGAGCGTGAAGGTGCTCTCCGAGAGCGCCGGAGGGACGCTCCTCGTGCGGGTCGCGCCTGAAGGGGCGGCGGAGACCGACGATGGCGGCGGCGCGCGCGTGCTCGAAGGTCCGGGTGGGGTCGCGAGCGTCTTCTGCCTCACCGCGCCGCTCGGGCGGGCGTTCTTCGCCGACGTCAGCGGCTACCAGCGCCACTCCTTCGACGTGTATCCCTGGATCGGCAAGCGCATCCGCGTCGAGCGCGACCTCGCGCGGGCTCCGTCGCTGCTCGTGCGCGTGCCTGCGCCCAAGCAGTCGCTCCTGCCCGGCGGGCGGATCGAGCTGTGGACACGGGGCGAGCGCGGCGAGCGCATCGGCCTGTGCGCGACGTCGAAGGACGCCGGTGCGGCGCTCTTCGGCCACCGCCCGCCGATCCCCGACAGCTTCGTCGCCACCTGGGAACGCGAGGTGCTCGCGCGCGAGCTCACCGGCGTCGGCGCCGCGCGCACGATCCTCGCCTGGCAGCGGCCGGGGCACGCGCCCACCTCGCAGCCGCTGGTCCCGGGCATGGAGCTCACGGCCCTCTTCTTCGGGGCGGGGACGCCGGTGGGGGACGCGAGCGGCGTGCCTTCTGAGACTCCGCAAGCGAGCGCGCCGATCGTCGTGGGCTCGCAGCCGCTGCAGGACGTGCTGCTCGGGGATCCACCGAAGCTCGCGGCCGACGGAGGAGAACGATGAGGGCGCCGCTCGCGGGCTTGCTCCTGGCCGGCCTCGCCGGAATGCCCGAGCGAACGCCCGCGCCTGCGCCCGCGCAGGTGCCGGTCGTGTCGGTCGCGTTCCGATTGGCCGAGTCGACCTACCGCGGGATGTACTCCGACGCCCCGGGGCCCGCGGGGGAGCCGTCGGAGCTCGCGCAGTTCGAGCGCGACGCCGGCGACGCCTTGCAAGGGGAGCTGTCAGACCACGTGGGGTTCGTCCGCTTCACGAGCGACCGCGCGCCGCTGCGCCTGACGATCACGCTGCGCAGCGAGCCGCCCGCCAACCCGCTCAGCGACCTGATCCCGACCTTCCTCGTCCTCGAGCTCTCCGGGATGCCTCCCGCGGAGGCCCCTCCCGAGCTCGTCTGGGAGTTCCGCAAGCCCGAGGCCTTCGGCGCGCCCACCGACAAGCTGCGCTTCACCGAGGAGATCCGCCGCCGGCTCGAGCAGCACCTCGAGGCGAGCCTCGACCAGCTCGTGGGGAGCCTGCTCTGCCGCCTGTCCCTCGCCGGCGAGGTCTTCGTGCTGCGCGGCGCCTCCAGCTCGCTCTGCGTCCTGCCCTTCTCGTACGACGACATCCGCGCCGGGGTCGGCACGGCCTTCGTCTGCGAGATCGAGCGCCCGGGGGACCTCTTCGCCGAGATCCTCACCACGCGCCTGAGGGCCGAGCGCGCGCGCACGCTGAGCGTGCCGCTGCCGGGCCCGTTCTCGGCCGGCATCCAGGCCGTCGACGACCCTCCCGCGCCGGGCGCGCCGGCGGGACACACGCCGCTCTCGGAGCTGCTCGCGTCGAGCGACCGGCTCCAGATCCTGCGCCTGTGCGTGACCGCCTACCGGCCCGTCGCGCCGGTCGCGATCGACCGCAACCGCCCCAGCGACTTCGAGGGTCCGTAGCGATGCTCCGCCGTGCCTTGCTCCTGGTGACTGCGCTTGCGCTGGGCGCTGGCTCGCCTCGCGGCTTCGCGCAGGAAGTGTCGCTGCCGCTGCGCGGCATGGCGCTGGCGCGGCAGGTCGTGGCCCGCGCCGAGGAGCTGGCGGAGGAGGGCAAGACGAGCGAGGCGATCGAGCTCGTGACCGAGGAGCTCGACCGCGCCGCCGAGCTGGACGTCGAGGGCTTCTACGCCTTCGCGCTCGGCTGGCTGCTCGAGGACCTCTCGGCGAGCGAGCCCGAGCGGCGCGAGGTGCTGCTGCGCGAGGCCGCCGGGGCCTACCGGCGCTCGCTCGACGCGGTCCCCGAGAACCCGCGCACGCTCGAGAACCTGGCGTTGGTCGAGCGCGACCTGGGCCAGATCGACAAGGCGATCGGGCTCCTGAAGGATCTCACCTCCGGGCGCGAACCCGACTCGCAGGCGGCCCGCGCGGCGCTCGCTTCGCGCCTGCTCCTGCTCGGCGACCTGCTCGCATCGAAGGGCGAGCTGAAATCCGCCTACGA
>DATKBQ010000171.1:0-2331 GCA_035546375.1 Planctomycetota bacterium
AGCGCGCCGATCCCGCCGCGCGAGCCCTTGGGCTCGGTGAAGCCCACGACCACCAGGTCGTCGGTGCGGTCGGCGCGGATCTTCCGCCAGTCGGACGAGCGGCCGGAGCGGTAGGGCGCGTCGGCCTGTTTGGCGACCATGCCCTCGAGCTGCATGTGCTCGATCCGCGCGTAGAAGTCCTCACCCCGCTCGGGGATGTGGTCGGCGTAGCGCAGCGTGCCGATCCCGGGGAGGACCTCCTTCAGCACCGCCTTGCGGTCGACGAGCGGCAGCCGGCGCAGGTCGCGCCCCTCCAGCGCCAGGAGGTCGAACGTGTACAGGATCGCCGGCAGCTCGATCGCACGCGTAGCGATCTGATGCGGGTTGGACAGCCGTCCGCGCTGCTGGAGGCGCTGGAAGCTGGGCAGCCCGTTCTCGTCGTGCACGACGACCTCGCCGTCCAGGATGGCGTGCTCGAACGGCAGGCGCCGGAGCGCCGCCGCCACCTCCGGGAAGGTCGCCGTGGCGTCGTTGCGGTTGCGCGTGAGGAGGCGCACGTCGTCCGCGTGCTTGCCCGCCAGCAGGCGGTAGCCGTCGTACTTCAGCTCGAAGACCCAGCCCGGGTCGCTGAACGGCTTCTCGCGGCGCTCGGCCAGCATCAGGCCGGCGTCGTCGATCGACAGGCGCGCGCGGCGGACGGCGGCGCCCTCCCCCTTGAGCTCCTCCAGCCGCGCGAGCGCCGGCTCGCGCGGGTCGACACCCTCCCCGAGCTCCTCGACCGTCAGCCCGGAGAACACCGAGGACTCGACGAAGTCGTCCGGCTCCCCCGGCCGCGCGAGGCCGTCGCGCTCCTTGATCAGCAGCCACTCCTTCTCGGCCTTCTTGATCTTCACGAGGGTCCAGCGGCCCCGCAGCTTGTGGCCGCGCAGCTCGAACAAGAGCTTGCCCTTCTCGAACCCCTCGTTGATCGGCTCGAGCGGGATGTAGTGGCCGATGTCCCACACGATCACCGCGCCCGCGCCATAGTTGCCCTTCGGGATGATGCCCTCGAACTCGGCGTACTCGACCGGGTGGTCCTCGACGTGCACCGCGAGCCGCTTCTCGCCGGTGTCGTAGCTCGGGCCCTTGGGCACGGCCCAGGACTTCAGGACGCCGTCGTGCTCGAGCCGGAGGTCGAAGTGGGTGCGCGTGGCGGCGTGTTTCTGGACCACGAAGTGCCGGCCTCCGGGCTGGCCGAGGCGGCCCGCCGGCTCGGGGGTGGCGCCGGCGGAACGCTTCTCGTGGTAGGCGCCCAGACCGGCCGGCGCTCCCTTTTGCTTCGGAACCATGGCGGCAAATATGGCCCGCGAACGGACCCGCGCGACAACCCCGCGAATCTCGCAGGTACCGCGGCGCCCCGCCGAAGGGCGGCCGAGACTTGCATGCACGTGCATGCATCACACACTACCACATGCGCACGACCGTTGAGCTGTCCGACGAGACGCGATCTCGACTCCTGGAGCTGGCCGCGCGCCGCGGCGAGCGAGGCTTTTCCGCTCTCGTGGAGGAAGCGCTGTCGCGCTACCTGGATGACGAGGAGCGCCGGCTGCGACGGACCCGCGAGGCGCGGTCCACGATCGGCGCCATGGACGAGGGAGACGCTCGCGCCCTCGAGGCCTCGATCGAGGCGCTCCGCGAGCGCTGGCGATGATCGTCGCGGACTCGGATGTCCTCATCGACGCTCTCCGCGGCCGGTCCCCCGTGGCCGAACGGATCGACCTCGAGCTGCAGGCGGGGTCGCTGGTCACGACCGCGATCACGGCGTTCGAGCTGCGTAGCGGAGCGCGTTCGGCCCGCGCCACTGCCCAGGTGGAGACGCTGCTCGCCGCCCTCCCGATCCTCCCGCTCGACGAAGAGGCGGCGGAGAAGGCCGGCGGGGTCCGGCTCGACCTGGAGACAGCCGGCACGCCGATCGGCATGGCGGCCTATCTCATCGCGGGTATCTGCCTCGCGCGATCGGCCGTCCTTCTTACCCGAAACCGTGGGCACTTCGAGCGAGTGTCCGGCCTGACGCTGGGCACCTGGCCGGGAGGCGGCAACGCGAGCTGAGTCCGGTCCCTGGCGAGAGGGTGGTGGGAACCCACTACCGGCGAGAGCCGTCCGTTGCCCCGGACGGTCGGAGCGTCGATATTTTCGAGTCTCCCCCTGACCAACGCACTAGCGGAAATCCGTCATGAGTGCACGCTCGATCGCCACGGCGAACATATCCTGGGGGCTCGTCTCGGTTCCGGTGAAGGTCTACTCCACCGGCGAGTCGGCCGCGAAGGTGTCGTTCAACTGGATCCACGAGGGCTGCGGATCGCGCCTGAAGCA
>DATKBQ010000172.1:0-2711 GCA_035546375.1 Planctomycetota bacterium
CGGTCTCGCACCAGGCCGAGCATCTCGATCCGGAACACCGCGCGCGCTTGGCGCGCCAGCGCGGTGCGCGCGCCCGGCCGGCTGCGGCTCACGCTTCCTCCTCGCCGGCCGCTTGCACGAGCGCGCGGAAGATCTCCTCCAGCCAGCGCTTGCCGGTGAGCTCGGCCAGCTCGGCGTAAGTCCCGCTGGCGAGCAGCCTTCCCCGGTGGATCACGCCGATCCGGTCGCACAGGCGCTCGGCCTCGGAGAGGATGTGCGTGCTGAAGAGCACGCACGCGCCCGCCGCGCGCCGCGACTCGATGAAGTCGATCATGGCGCTGGAGGCGAGGATGTCGAGACCGGTGGTCGGCTCGTCGAGGATCAGGACCGGCGGGTCGTGCAGGACGGCGCGCGCGATCGAGACCTTTTGGCGCTGGCCGGTCGAGAGCGCGCCGCAGCGGCCATCGGCGAAGGGACGCATGTCGAAGAGCTCGATCAGCTCGCCGACCCGCGCGCGCAGCGCCGCGCCCTCGAGGCCGTGCAGCCGGGCGAAGTACTCGAGCGTCTCGCGCGCGCTGAGCCGGGGGTAGAGGCCGGTCGAGCCCGAGAGGTAGCCGATCCGGCGGCGGGCCTCGAGCGGGTCCTGCTGCACGTCGACGCCGGCGACGCGCGCGGTGCCGGAGGTCGGCGCGAGGATCGTCGCCAGGATGCGCAGCGTCGTGGTCTTGCCGGCTCCGTTGGGTCCGAGCAGGCCGTAGATCTCGCCGGCCCGGCAGTCGAGGTCGAGGCCCTGGAGCGCGCTCACCGTCCCGCGCCGGGGGTCGGCGTAGACCTTGGCGAGCCCGCGCGCCTCGATCGCCGCGGGCCGCTCGCGCGGCGACGCCGCAGCGGGGAGGTCGATCGAGCTCAACCGCTCACCTCGACCCCGAGGGCGAGCGGAGCTGCGCGAGCACGCGCCACAGGGGCACCGTCTCCGACGCCAGCGGCGCGCCCTCGCGCGAGAGCAGCCGCACGGCCAGCCGCACCGCGACCAGCGCGTAGACGCACAGCGACAGGGCGACCACCGCGTACTCGGCGAAGAGCATCTTGCCCTGCAGCAGCGCGCGGAAGGCGAGCACGACGTTGACCACGGGAACGCAGGCCAGGCCCATCGAGAGCTCGACGCCGGGGATGGCCCCCGCCATGGCGGGCATGATGAAGAGGAGCTGCACCGGCCCGAGCATGGCCTGGCCCTCCTTGAACGATCCCGCGAGCGACGCGATCCCGGTCAGGACCGCGCTGACGAAGAAGGCGAAGAGCAGCGCCAGCGGCGCGACGGAGACGAGCGCCAGGACTGGAAGCCCGGAGAAGCCGACCCCGAGGCTCTCCCTGAGCATCCCCATCAGGTGACCCGCGGTCAGCCCCAGCGCGGCCAGGTTGAGCGCGGTGGCGAGCACCGCGGCGGTGCAGACCGCGAGGATCTTGCCCTGGTGCACCGCCAGCCGCGGGATCGGGAGCAAGAGCGTGGTTTCCGCGGTCGAGCGTTCCTTCTCGCCCGCCGTGAGGTCGACGGCGGGGAAGAACGCCCCGAGCACGCACATGACGACGAGCAGCATCGGCAAGAGGAACGAGAGCGCGTAGGCGACGAGGTCCCGCTCGGGGGCGACGTTCGCCTCATGGACCTCGAAGGGCACCAGCTCGAGCGGGCTCTTGCCCAACGCCCGCGCCCCCTCCTCGCGCAAGCGCCGCGTCAGCGGCTCGAGGCGCGCGGTCACGCGCTCCTTCGCCAGGCGCGAGGCGCGGTGCGTGGAGTCGTAGAAAAGCTGCGCGGGTGCGCCGGGATCCGCCGGGATCCAGAGCACGGCGTCGGGGACACGCGGTCCCGCGGCGGAGAGCCACGCGCGCGCCCCCTCCTCCGGCAGAGTGCCCCTCGCCTGCAGCGGCTCGACGCGCTCCAGCTCGACGCCTTCCATCGCCGCGGATCGGGCGCCCGGGCGCGTGGAGAGCGCTTCGACCAAGGGCTCGCGCCGTTCGGCGCCGGCCTCGTAGGCGACGCCGACCTGGACCACGGTGCGCTCCGAGCGCCCCCGGACCACCAGCGAGGCCTGGATCAGGAGCCAGAAGATCAGCGGGTAGAGGAACAGCGGCACGAGAACCGCGTACAGGACGGTCTGCTGGTCGCGGAAGCTTCCGCGCAGCTCGTGCAGGGCGACCAGCAGCGTCGCCTTCCACGTGGGTGGCCGGCGAAAAGCCGCGCGCGCGGTCTCGGCTCGGCTCACGCGGGCGCCTGCGGGCTGCCTTGCCAGTCGCCGAAGTGCTCCGCACCGCCGGGGGTGACGGCGACGATGTCCTCCAGCCGTACGCCGAAGCGGCCGTAGAGGTAGAGGCCCGGCTCGTCGGAGAGGGTCATGCCCGGCTCGAGCCGCACGTCGCTTCCGCCGTCGAAGTACGGCGGCTCGTGGCCCTCCATGCCGATGCCGTGGCCGAGGCGGTGCGTGAAGTGGCTGTAGCCGCTGCCGAAGCCGGCGCGCTCCAGCGAAGCGCGCGCGACGCGGTCGATCTCCTTGCACGGGACGCCGGGGCGGATCGCCTCGAAGGCGCGCAGCTGCGCGTCGCGCACGGCGTGCCAGGCGCGCAGCTCGTCGTCGCCGAGCGCGCCGTCGACCACCCAGGTGCGCGTGACGTCGCTCTGGTAGCCGTGCAGCGCTCCGCCGGTGTCGACCAGCAGGAGCTCGCCCGCCTGGATCGGCCGC
>DATKBQ010000173.1:0-2695 GCA_035546375.1 Planctomycetota bacterium
GGTAGCCGAACTGCGGGTCGTAGGCGAAGCTCATCCGGCCCTCGAGCGCGCGGTCCGCCTCCTGCGCGTGCTCCCAGGCGCGATCGAGGGCAAAGCCGCCCTCCATGGCCTGGATGCGCAGGTGGTCCTCCTCGTTGACCATCACCGACAGCGTCTCCTCGCGGTTGAAGGCGACGGCGCGGCCGGGCAGCGCGGCGCGCTCGCCGCTCGAGGGGGCGAGGTCGCGGCTCACCAGGTGCCGCTCGCGCAAGAGGAGGCGCAGGACCGGCGAGGCGTCGGCCATCGGCACCCAGAGGACGTCGCTGCCGTTCAAGGCGCACAGCTCGGGACGCACGCGCTCGGCGAGCTCGAGGGCGCGCTCGGGGCTGAGCTTGGAGACGAACGGATAGCCGGCAAGGTTGCGCGCGAGGCGCACGCGGCAGGAGACGACCACGTCGGCCTCGGGTCCCTGGGGGATCAGCCAGGAGGCGACACGCTCGGCGAACTTGTGGCAGTCGATGCTGGTGACGGACACGTGAGCTCTGCTGGCCCTGAGGCCCGCGCGGCCGGGCGAGCGCAGACAGCACCGTCTATAGCCTAGCGGCGGTTGCGGCTGAAGCACCCCGGTGCCATCCTCCGCGCGCGAGCCCCGCCGCATGCCTCCGCTCGAGCCCGTCGCCGACGCCGGACCCGCGGCCATCGTGCTGGCGGTGCTCGCCGGCAGCCTCGCGCTCTTCCTGACCGACACGCTGCGCTACGACCTGGTGGCGCTCCTGGTGGTGCTCGCGCTGGCGGTGAGCGGCGCGCTCACCCCGGCCGAGGCCTTCGCCGGCTTCGCCTCCGAGCCGGTGATCGTGATCGCCTGCCTCTCGCTCTTCGGCCACGCGCTCACCCGCTGGGGGGTCGGCGAAACGCTCTCCCAGCGCCTGCTCTCGGGCCCGGCGCTGCGCGAGCGCGGGCTGGTCCTGCGCATCGCCCTGATCTCGGCCGCCCTGGCCGCGGTGATGAGCGACGTCGCCGTGGTCGGGATCATGATCCCGATGGTCGGCGGCATCTCGCGCTCGCGCGGGATCCCGATGGCGCGCCTGTTGATGCCGATCAGCTTCGGAGCCTTCCTCGGCGACCTGCTGCTCGTGATCGGCAGCGCGAAGAACCTGGCCGTGAACGGCGTGCTCGCCCAGCACGGCGCCCGGACCTTCGCGATGTTCGACTTCACCCACTACGGCCTGGCCGTCCTGGGGATGGGCGTCCTGTACTTGGCGGGCCCCGGGCGCCGGCTCCTGCCGAGGCGGCCGAGCGAGCCGAGCCTGAGCGAGCGCTACAAGGTCCCGCGCTTCGTCACCGAGGTCCTGGTCGAGCCCTCGTCGACCTTGATCAACCGCAACGTCTCCGACATCGACCTCTTCGGCCAGCGCGGCATCACCGTGCTCGGCATCGTGCGCGCCGGCGGCGAGGGCACGATCCTCGCGCCCGGGCCGTACAACCGCATCCGCCGCGACGACACGCTGGTGCTCCAGGGCGAGCCCGAGAGCCTGGTGCGCCTGCGCACCGACCTCGGCCTGCGCGAGCGCGCCAGCGTCGGCGAGGGCGTGCGCCGGCTCGACTCGGTCGACGTGCAGCTGGTCGAGGCGGTCGTGCTCGCGGGATCGACGCTCGCCGGCCGCACGCTGGCCGAGGCCGACTTCCGCGAGCGGACGGGCCTCAACGTGCTCGCGATCGCGAAGGAGGGCGAGGTGCAGCCCACCAGCGTGGCCCAGACACCGCTGGACGTCGGCGACACGCTCTTGATCCAGGGCCACCTGCGCGACCTGGAGCGCGCGCGGCGCGAGCGCGACCTGATCGTGCTCTCGGAGGTCCCGCGCCCGCTCTTCGGCCGCGGCGCGAAGATCTCGATCGCGCTGCTAGCGGGCGTGCTCGCCGCCTCGCTGCTCGACCTGATGCCGCTGCACGTGGCCGCGCTCGCCGGCGCCCTCGGCCTGGTCCTCACCGGCTGCGTGCCCGCCAAGGACATCTACCGCCACGTCGACTGGCTGGTGATGATCCTGATCGGCGGCATGCTCGCCCTGGGCAAGGCCTTCGAGAAGCACGGCCTGGCCGAGACCCTCGCCGAGCAGATCTCCGGCTGGGGCCGCGGCTTCTCCACCCCCCACGTCGTCCTCGCCCTCCTGCTCGCCACCGCCACCCTGCTCACCCAGACCACGACCTCGATCGCGACCGCCGTCATCCTGACCCCGGTCGCCCTCTCCCTCGCCGCCCAGCTCGGCGTCGACGACCGCGCCTTCGTCATGGCCGTCCTCACCGGCACCAACTGCGCCTTCACCTCCCCGGTCGCCCACCCCGCCAACGCGATGGTCGTCGGCCCCGGCGCCTACCGCTACCGCGACTTCCTGCGCGTCGGCGGGCCGCTGACGCTCCTGATCCTCGCGGCGGCGATGTTCCTCCTGCCGCTCCTGTGGCCGTTCCAGGCCGGAAGCTGAGAGCGCGCGAGCTCTTCCGCACTCCGCGTCGGATGCGATCGCGGCCCGACGTCGATCCCTGCGCGCCCGCCGCGCTTGCGAAGCTCCCCCTACCCCTGCACCGCTTGCGAGGGAGGCAGCAACCGCACCCTGGCGTGTGCTCGCGGGATGTTCCATCGGGTAGACCTGGGCGGTTGCCCGCCCAGGCCCCCCACAGATCCGGACGTGCGGGATTGCCGCATCCGGCTCTTCGGAGACAC
>DATKBQ010000174.1:0-4124 GCA_035546375.1 Planctomycetota bacterium
TAGCGGTACTCGAAGGTGCCGCGCGCGTACGTCTCGCCGCCCTTCGCGAAATCCGACGCCGGGTCGACGTCGATCCCGCGGAAGGCGAAGCCGCGCGGGCCCGAGAGGCCGCCGATGAAGAAGCGCTCGGTGTAGGGCACGTCGTCGGTGTCGCCGTAGGGCTGGGCGACGCCGGCATCGAAGCCGACGAAGAGCACGTGCTTCGTGCCGTCCGGCTTCTCCCCCATCGGGCGGAAGAAGTCCCCGCGCAGCTCGGTCTGGACGAAGTCCCAGTCCTCGCCCAAGTAGCCGCCGTAGACGACGCTGTTCGATTTCAGGTTCCATCCGTCGGTGGGCGCGCTCACCTTGTCGAGCGAGCGCGCGATCACGTCGAAGGTGACGCCGCTCAGGCTCGTCTTCCCGAGCACTTCCTGGGCCGCCAAGAGGGCGGGCACGCCGTCGTCGTCGAGGTCCTCGGCCTCCACGTCCGTGTGCACGTACCCGAGCCAAGTGAACAAGTCGTGGCTCAGCTTGCGGCTGAGCTTCAACCGCTTCTCCAGCCGGTCCTCGTCGTGGCTCTTGTAGATCCGCAGCCGCTTCAGGAGGTCCAGCTCCAGGCCGATCGGCTGCAGGTGCAGCCGGAAGAGGTCCGGCTCGACGAAGCGCAGCCGGAAGCGCGACACCTCGGTGCCAGGCGCGACCTCGATGTCCAGGCGCTGGCCGGCGCCGTGGAAGGCCTCCTTGTGGTAGATCTCCGTGAAGGTCGACGCGAACGACGAGGGCGGGTCGCTGATGTCGAAGTTGCGCATGGTCAGGCGCACGATGCCGAAGGCGCCCGCGTTCGATTCCACGCCGCCGGAGAGGACGAGGTCGACCACGTTGCCCTCGTCGACGACGTACTCCAGATCGACGAGCGATGGGTCCTCCTCCACCTGCAGGAAGCGGAAGTAGGGTTGGCGATGCTCCTCCAGCCGGCGCGGGTCGGAGAAGAAGCCCGTGGCGCGGATGCGGTCGAGCGAGCGGTGGATCTCCGTCAGGTCGGCCTGCTCGCCCGGGAACACCGAGAGCTCGCGGCGCAGCACGCGGTCGCGCGTGTGGGTCGTCCCCGCGACCAGGATCTCGCGCAGCCTCAGCGGCCGGCCTTGCACGATCCGGTAGGTCACGGCGACGGTCTTGGCGGCGGGATCGAAGACCAGCTCCGGCGGCTCCAGGAACTCCCAGCTCGAGCGGCGCGGCAGCGAGGCGTGCGCGATGTGGCCGCGCTTGCCGTAGAGGGTGCGCAAGGCCGCGCGGTCGCGGTCCACCTGGACCTTCTCGTACCAGTCGCCGGGACCCAGGTGCGTGGCCCCGAGCAGCTCCTCCTCGGGGAAGACGAGCTGCGACTCGCTCGTGCGCTCGTCGCCGGGGTTGTCCGGCTGCACCCAGTCCGCCGCGCGGATCGACAGCGAGGAGACCCGGTAGCGCTGGCCCTCGTCGACCAGGACGTGGATCACCACGCCGTCGCGCAGCTCGTTGAACTCGAGCCGCTCCAGCTCGACCACCGCGTCCAGCCAGCCTCGGTCGCGGTAGACCTGGCGCATGGCGAGCAGGTCGGCCTCCAGCGTCTCGCGCACGAAGGCCGAGCCCCTCCAGTTCAGGATCCCGGGCCCGCGCAGCTCGCGCTTGGCCAGGTGCGAGAGGCCGCCGGTGAAGAAGTAGAGGAAGCGCGTGTCCGGCATGGACTCGTTCCCGCGGATGACGACGTCCTTGACGCGCACCTTCGGGCCTTCGCGGATCTCGAAGATCACGTCCGGCAGCTCGTCCGAGTCCGCGCCCTCGCCGCGCTGGATCACGTCCACCTCGGCGAAGTGGAAGCCCTCGCGCTGGTAGCCCTCCAGGATGCGCTGGCGCACGCGCTTCGCCTGGTGCAGGTAGAGCTCGGTCTGCTCCTCGATCAACGCCCAGCGCCGCAGGGTCTTCGTGTCGATCTGGTCGTTGCCCACGAAGCGCGGCTCGCGGTCGACCGGCATCTCGAAGACGCGCAGCCGCAGCTCCACGCCGCCGGGCACGGAGCGCACGTCCGGCTCCGCGCGCACGTGGAAGGTGGTCCACAGGCGCTTGACCCCCTGGTCGACCACCTTCTCGTCGAGCGGCTCGCCCAGCCGCTGCCCCAGGGCGGCGACGATCTGGGCCTCGGTGTAGCGCTTCGCTCCCTCCACCAGGATCCGGACCACCCGCGGCCCTTCGCGGGTGGGCGCTCTCGGTCGATTCGCGGGAGGCTCCTGGCGAACGGGAGGCTCTTCCTGCGGCGGCGGAGTGGCCGGCGGCTCTTGGACCGGCGGCTGGGCGGACGGCTCCTGCGCGATGGCGCTCGAGGCCGGCGCCGCGCAGCCCCAGAGGAGGAGAGCCGCCGCGGCCCGGCAGCGCGGCCGTCGCTCGGTGTGGGACCGGGGCACGGGTCGTTGGGGGCGGGGGGGCGCGGGGGCGCACCTCAGGGATAGATCGGCTCCGCGGAGAGCGCCGGGTTCTCGAAGCGCGTGTACTGCGGCGAGAACTGCAGCTTGACCTCGCCGGTCGGCCCGTTGCGGTGCTTGGCGATGATCACCTCGGCCTTCCCGCGGTCGGTGTCGCTGTCGGGGAAGTAGTACTCGCGGCGGTAGAGGAGCAAGACGACGTCGGCGTCCTGCTCGATCGAGCCGGACTCGCGCAGGTCCGAGAGCTGCGGGCGCTTCTCCTCGCGCGTCTCCACCGCGCGCGAGAGCTGGGCCAGGGCGACCACGGGCACGTTCAGCTCGCGCGCCAGCGCCTTGAGCGAGCGCGAGATCGAGCTGATCTCCATCTGCCGGCTCTCCGCCTTGGGGTGGCTCATGAGCTGGAGGTAGTCGACCACCACCAGGTCGAGGCCGTGCTGGGCCTTCAAGCGCCGCGCCCGGCCGCGCAGCGCCATCACCGAGAGCGCGGGCGTGTCGTCGATGAAGACGTTGAGCCGCTCCAGCTCGCCGGCGGCCTCGGCCAGCGCGGAGTACTCCTCGTCGGGGATCCGGCCGGTGCGCAGCCGGTGCGCGTCCACCTTGGCGTAGGAGCACAGCATGCGGCTGGCGATCTGCTGGCGGCCCATCTCCAGGCTGAAGAGCAGCACGGTGGGCGTGCGCTGCTCCCCCTCGTGGCGCGACATGGCAGCGTGCTCGATCATGTTCAGGGCCAGCGCGGTCTTCCCCATGGACGGGCGCGCGGCCAGGATGATCAGGTCGCCGGCGTTCAACCCGCACAGGCGCTCGTCCAGCTCGTAGAAGCCCGTCGGCAGCCCGGTCAGGTCGCGCTTGGCCTTCTTCTCCAGGCGCTCGAAGGTCTCCTGCAGCGCGGCGCGAATCGCCTCGACCCCGTCGCGCCGCCCGGCGCGGGCGATCGAGAAGATCCGGTGCTCGCTCTCGTCCAGGAGCTTGCGCACGCTCTCGCCGTCGGGGCGCGTCGCGAAGGCCTCCTCGATGATCTCCGTGGCGTCGCGGATGAGGCGCCGGAGCACGGAGGTCTCGACCACGATCTGGGCGTGGTGCAAGAGGTGCGCGGCCGAGGTGACGCCCTGGGCCAGCTCGAGCAGGTACTCGTTGCCGCCCACGGCCTGGAAGCGGCCCGCCGCGAGCAGCGCCTCGCCCACGCTGACGAAGTCGATCGGCAGGTCGCGGTTGGAGAGCTGCACCAGGCACTCGAACAGCGCCTGGTGGCGGCGGTTGTGGAAGTCCTCCGCTGCGAGCAGCTCCGCGACCTCGGGGATGCGCTCGCCGGCGAGCAGCAGCGCGCCGATCACGGCGCGCTCCGCGTCCTCGTTGTGGGGCGGCACCCTCCCCGGCAGGTCCTGGTTCGACATCGCTCCCCCCGGCAGCGTTCGCGGCGCTCGCGCGACGCGTCGCAGGGCGCCACGGAGGATAGCGAGGCCCCCAGCGCGGCGCCAGCGCCGCGCGACGCCCATGAAACGGGTGACGCGGCGCCTGCGCCCTGCGACACTCGTGAAACCGCTGACGCGGCGCCAGCCTGGTCGCGACCCTGCACGCGCGCGCGCTCGCGGGCGACGTTCGAGAAGGGTTCAGGCCGGCGCGGTCGGCTCCGCCTCGACCTCGACCACCAGCTCGGCGGAGCGATCGCCCTTGACGTGCACGATCACCGCGTGC
>DATKBQ010000175.1:0-4316 GCA_035546375.1 Planctomycetota bacterium
GGTGCGGCCGCGCGCGCGATGCACCAGCGCGATGCGCATGAGCTCGTAGGGGCTCGCCGGCCCGCTCGGCACGAGCAGACCCTGCGCGACGAGCGACTCGCAGTACTCGGCGATGTCGAGGCCCGAAGAGCGCAGGCAGCGCTCGCCCTCGCGCTGCCAGATGGGGAGGATCTCCTCCGAGGAGAGCGGCAGGAGGCGCGCCGCGTTGGCGAGCGCGTCGTCCAGCTCCGAGCACGCGCTCGGCTCGAGCTGCAAGAGGAGCTTCGAGTAGCGGTACCAGGCGATTCCCGGGTGCTCCAGCCCCTGGGGATCGCCCGCGAGCGCCGTGCGCAGCATCAGCCGCTCCTCCTCGCGCCGGTCCTGGTGCTGGTAGCACTGCGCGAGCAGCTGGTAGGCCAGCGTGAGCGCGCCGGGCTGCGGCTCGACCGGGTCGCGGCGGATGTAGCGCTCGAGCGCCATCGGGGCCTGGAACCAGCGCCCCAGGCGCGCGCCCGCGACGCCCATGTAGAACCAGCCGGTCTGGGAGTGCGCCTTGTCGCTCGAGAGGCAGAGCTTCCCGGCGAGCGGCAGGATCGCGTTCCAGCGTTTCTCCACGTACAGCGCGTCGATCCAGGCCTTGAACAGGCTCCCGTCGAAGATCGTGTCGCCCGTGGCGCAGCGCTCGGCGATCTCGATCGCGACCTGGGGCCGGCCGGTGTCGACCAGCGCCTGCATCAAGGGCTGGAGGAACGTGCCGCGCTCGGAGACGTCGGCGTGCGCCGAGGCGGCGAAGCCCAGGAGCGCGACCTCGTCGAGGCGCCCAGCACGCGCAAGGAGAACGAGCAGGGCGTCGATTGCATCAGGATCGGGCCCGGCCGGACCCTCGAGCGCGCTGGCCAGCGCCGAGCGCGCCTCGGCGATGCGCTCGCCGGCGGCGTCGATCCTGTCCAGGAGCTCGCGCGCGGGCTCGGCGCGGCCGCCGAAGAGCTGCGCCAGCTCGCGCGTGGCGCGGAAGCGGCGGGGGTCGGTCGGATCGAAGCCGGCGGCCTCGGCGACGAGCTCGCGCGCGCGCGAGGCGGCCGCGCCGGCCAGCGAGGCGGCGCCCTGGACCTCGCAGGAGCGGAGCTCCTCCTCGCCCACCTGGGCCAGGAGCCGCCCGCGCACGGACCACGCGCCGGAGAGGCCCGGGTCGGCGGCGAGCAGCGCCGCGGTGCGCTCCAGCCCCTTCGCGCGATCGCCGCGCGCCAGGTCGATCTCGGCCAGCGCCAGGGAGAGGCGGCGATCGCCGGGGCGGTAGCGCTCGAGCACCGTCTCGAGGTCGGCGTAGGCGCGCCCGAGGATGCCCAGATCGCCGAAGATCCGCCCGCGCAGCTCGAGCGCCTCGGCCACCCGCTCGGTGTCGCCCTCCGCTTGGGCGGAGCGCAGGGCGGCCTCGATCTCGGCGAGCGCCAGGCGCGGATCGCGCCCGGGACCCTCGGCGTGGCTGCGGGCGAGGGCGAGCAGCTCGGCGGAGTCGCGCATCGATCCGCCGAGCACCAGGAAGGCGACGCCGCACAGGACGGTGAGGGCGAAGAAGGCGTAGATCCAGGTGGTGAGCTTCATCGGGTGGACCGGGTAGCCTGCGGCATCCCGGGCAGGCTGTCCAGGCGGGGCGCGCCCGCGCGCTGCGCGTCGAGCAGGCGGTACTTCCGCATCTTGTTGAAGAGCGTCGTGCGGTTGACGCCGAGCATCCGCGCCGTGCGCTGGCGGTTGCCGCCGTTGAGCGCGAGGGCGCGCTGGATGATCCGCTTCTCCGGCTCCTCGAGGGCGCGCTTGAGCGGGAGGACGCCGGCCTCGCCGTCGCCGCCGGCCTCCGAGACGGCCTGCGAGGCCGGCGCGCTCGCGAGCTCCAGGCCCAGGTCCGCCGGCTCGATCACGCCGCTACCCAGGAGCACCGCGCGCTCGATCACGTTCTCGAGCTGGCGCACGTTGCCCGGCCAGGGGGCCGCGCAGAGGCGCGCGAGGGCCTCGCGGCTCAGCTCGGGCACCGGCCGGCCGTGCAGCTGTGCGAAGCGGTGCAGGAAGGCCTCGGCGAGCAGCGGCACGTCGCCCGAGCGCTCGCGCAGGGGCGGCAGCTCGAGGGAGACCACGTGGATCCGGTAGAAGAGGTCCTCGCGGAAGCGCCCGGCCTGGACCTCGGCGGCGAGGTCGCGGTTGGTGGCGGCGATCACGCGCACGTCGGCGTGGCGCGTGCGCGTCTCGCCGACGCGCTCGAAGGCGCGGTCTTGCAGGACGCGCAGGAGCTTCACCTGGAGCTCGGGAGGCGCGCTCGAGATCTCGTCGAGGAAGAGCGTGCCGCCGTCGGCCGCCTCGAACAGGCCCGCCCGGTCGCGCACCGCGCCGGTGAAGGCGCCGCGCGCGTGGCCGAAGAGCTCGCTCTCGAGCAAGCTCGCCGGCAGCGCGCCGCAGCTCACCTCGACGAAGGGCGCGGCCGAGCGCGAGGAGCTCTGGTGGATCGTGCGCGCGAGCAGGGTCTTGCCGGTGCCGCTCTCGCCCTGGATCAGGACGTGGACGCGCGTGTCGGCGATCGCGGCGACGAGCTGCGCGATGCGCGCCAGGCGCGGGTCGCGGGTCTCGATCTTGCCGATCGAGAAGCGCTCGCCGAGGCTTTTGCGCAGGCGCTCGTTCTCGGCGCGCAGCTCGCGCGCCTGCGCGGCGCGGCGAAGGGCCAGGGCGAGCTGGTCGGGAGCGACGGGCCGCGAGAGGTAGTCGAAGGCGCCGCGGCGGATCGAGTCGACGGCGTCGCGGATCGTCCCCAGGCCGTCGAGGAGCAGGACGGGGGGTGGGGAAGGGTGGCGCTGGGAGAGCTCGAGCAGGTCGAGCCCGCCGTGGCGCGGGTCGGCGAGCAGGGCGTCCCAGGGGTGCGCGGCGAGCAGGCCCTTGGCGGAGTCGGGGCGCGGGGCGAGCGTGCACTGCCAGGAGTGGCGGGAGAGGTGGGTCGAGAGGGTCTCGGCCTCGGAGGGGTCGGGGAGGGCGATGAGGAGGCGGGAGGGAGGCACGGGGGGCTCTGCCGGGCGGTCGGGCGGCGCCGGAGCGTCGCGTCCGCTGGACGCGTGTCGAGAGTTTTCGACATCGGGGGGGCGCGGACCTGAATTGGGGACGTGATCGGTTCCTTGGCAGCAGCGCACGTCATCAGCCTCACGAGGATGGTCGAGGCTCGGTGCAGGGGCGCCCTTCGGGCGCTTCGGCGGCCGAGTACGGCCGCCGAAGCGCGCGAAGCGCGCCTCTGCACGTCTCCAGCAACCCGAGACCCGCCCTACGCCTCGACCGACCGCGACTCCGCCCGCGCTTCCGCCGGCGGCGGCGCCAGCGGCATGCGTATCTGCAAGAGCAGATGCTCCCCCGGGCTCGCGTACGCCGACAGCTCGCCTCCCTGCGCGCGCAGGATCGCGATCGCCGCGCCGATCTCCTCCACCCCGATCTCGCGCAGGCGCTCGGCGAGCACCACCGGATCGAGCACCTTCTCCGGGTCGATCCCCGCCAGCGGTCCGGCGGGAAAATCGATCCTGATCCACAGATCGTCCGACAAGCCCGCCCCCGCCTCGACCCTCACCGTCTCGCCGACGCCGGCGCAGGCGCGCGCGAGCACGAGCAGCGACTCGAGCGCCATCGTGAACGCCACCCGATCGGCGCGCACCCACAGCTTCCCGCTGCCGCGCCAGGAGAGCCTCGGCGCCCGCCGCGCCTTCAAGGTCAGCGCGGCGAGCTCTTCCTCGACCAGCGCGCCCAGCTCGAAGCGCTCGCCGTCCTGCCCCTGGGGCGAGGCGAGGTGCGAGAGCGCGCGGGTGAAGCGCAAGAGCCGCCGCAGCTCCAGCGCCATCCCCTCCAGCTCGCCCTCCGGTGCGCGCTTGGTCTCGCGCAGCGCGCCGAAGGAGAGCTCCAGGCGCTGGGCGATGTCGGCGAGCACGGCGATCTGCTCGCGCAGGTGGGGAATCGCGGGAGCGCTCTCGGCGCGGGCGCGGGGCGGTGGCTCGATCGCAGGCTCGCGTCGAGGCGGGGCTGGCGGCGGAAGCTCCTGCGCCGGCTCGCGCGCGGCGCGGGGCGAGCGGACCGGCGGCCGCGGGATCTCGACCGGCGGCTCGGCCTCCGATAGCGGCCCTTGCGGGGGCGGCTCTCGCGGCGGCGGCCCCGCGGCCCTCTCGCTGCCGACCCTTCCCACCGGCCCGCGGGCGAGCTCGTGGAGCTGGTCCAGGTCCGGCGGCCAAGCCAGCCACCGCGTGCGCGGCAGCGCGAGCACCGACCGGGCGGTCTGGCGGCCGGCATCCTGTCCCACCAGCACCAGCTTCCAGCCGGGGTGG
>DATKBQ010000176.1:0-6312 GCA_035546375.1 Planctomycetota bacterium
CTCGCGGGCATGTTCCCCGCCCTGATCCTCGCCCTTGCCGCGGCGGCGCCGGTGCAGGAGGAGCAGGCGCCCATTGCGGCCTTTCCCGAGCTCGGCCTGAAGCTCGAGTTCCCCGAGCTCGCGCGGTTCGAGTCGCGCGGCGCGGGGGAGCAGGTCGCGGGCAGCTGGTCCGGCCGTCTCGGCAACGCGAAGGTGCAGATCGTGCTGCGCCTGCTTCCGCGGTCGGAGTTCGACTTCGGCGAGCCCGAGGACGTCTCCCAGCTCCTGGAGTGGAACTTCGGCGAGGAGAGCGAAACCGACGGCTTCGCCTTCTCCCGCGCCGAGCTCGTGGAAGGCCCGTACGGGCATGCACCGTACGCAAGCCTCGTGACCTGCGATCTGACCGACGAGGACGGCGACGTCGTCGAGCGGTTCTACGCTCTGTGCGGCCTGCTCGAGAAGCACGGCTACGCGGTCGAGGTGCGGGCGTCCCCGCCGCCGGACGAAGCCGGCGAGAAGGCGCTGCTCGCTTTCCTGCGCGGCGGCGTGCGCTACTCGGGCGCGGTGCGCGACCCGCGCTGGAGCGAGGACGAGATCCTCACGCGCTGGCGCGAGTACACCCCGGAGGATGCCGCCCGCGACCTCGATAAGCCGATCCGCACCGAGCACTACGTCATCCTCGGCAACTCCTCGGGCGGGAAGGCCTTTGCCAAGGCGATGGAGGAGTTCTACGAGCGGATCCGCGAGGTCTATCCCTTCCCCGAGGTGAAGGGGCGCAGGCTCATGCCGGTGTTCCTCTTCCGCACGCCGGACCAGTACTACGCCTACTACTCGAAGATTGCCCAGATCGACCTGGAGAAGGCGCGCAAGTCCAAGGGGCACGCCTGGCGCGACTACTACGCGACCTGGTACGAGGCGCCGAAGGACCCCGTCCACATCCACGAGGCGACCCACCAGGTCTTCGCCAACCGCCTCGGCCTCTCCGGCGGAGGCTCGTGGCTGCAGGAGGGCGTGGCCGAGTACATCTCGAGCCGTCCCAACGAGCTCAACGACGTCGCCCGCGGCGTGAAGAAGGGCGAGCACACGCCGCTGCGCAAGTTCGTCGCGATCCCGAGCCTCCTCGGATCGGCGAAGGAGGACATCAAGGGCGGCGACGAAGCGGGCGCCCACTACGCGCAGGCGGCGCTCCTGATCGAGTTCCTGCGCGAGAGCCGCTTCGGCAAGGGCAAGTTCGAGCGCTTCCTCCACACCGTCGGGCGCCTGCCGCGGGGCAAGGTCGAGCGCATCGACGCGGCCATCCGCTCGATCTACGGCGTCGACCTGGACGGGCTCGACGCTGAGTTCCAGGCCTGGGCGAAGAAACGCTGACGCGGAGCGCCGCGCCGCGCCCGCTCGCCGCGAGCGCTGAGGCGAAGGCGCCCGTTCCGCAATCGGAGCGTCGATCCAGCTCCTGGACCGCTGCTTCACGACCCAGGCTCGGCGAGGAGGGTCCCCGAATTGCAAGGCCCGGCGCGAACGTGGACGGCTGAAAGGAATCCCCATGCGCCTGCTCCTTCGCATCGCCCTCTCCCTCACCGTGGCCCTCACCCTCCAAGGTCCCGCCGCAGCCCAGTGGGTCCCCGGCGAATGGGCTCCCGGCTACGCGATGCCCGGCCTGGGAGTGCGGGTCTACGCCGTCACCGTGTGGCAAGGCCAGCTCGTGGCCGGCGGCTACTACCTGATGAGCGGCGGGCGCTACCTCGGCAGCGTCGCCGTGTACGACGGCGTGAGCTGGCAGCCGCTGGGCGCGACCCCCGACGGCAAGGTGCGGGCTTTCGCGCAGGTGGGTGGGGAACTCTACGCGGCCGGAACGTTCGATTCGGCCGGCGGCCAGCCCGCGCACAACATCGCGCGCTGGGACGGCAAGAGCTGGAAATCCCTCGGCAGCGGCCTGAAGCCGATCGGCGTCAACCCGAGCGTGGTGGCCCTCGCGCTCGCCGAGTACCAGGGCGAGCTGTGGGCCGGCGGCATCTTCAGCGCCGCGGGCGGCGTGCTCTGCAACAACCTGGCGCGCTGGGACGGGACCCAATGGCACGCGATCCCGGGCGGCGTGCAGGGGCCGGGGATGCCCGCCGTGCGCGCGTTCCTCGTCGAAGGCGACGTGATCCACGTCGCCGGCGAGTTCACGAGCGCGGGCTTCGTCACGGCGAACAACATCGCGCGCTTCGACGGGGCGAGTTGGTCCAAGCTCGGCAGCGGGCTCTCGAGCTGGGCCAACGCCATGGTGCGCTACCAGGGCGATCTCTACGTCGGCGGGTACTTCTCCTACGCCGGCGGCCAGAGCGCGCCCAAGATCGCGCGCTGGAACGGCTCCTCGTGGTCCGGCCTGGCCGGCGGCATCCCCGACTTCACCATCTCACCCCACGTGGCCTCGCTCGCCGTGCACGACGGCGAGCTTTTCGTGGGCGGCAACTTCGTCTGGGCGGACAACGTGTTCACCCGGCGGCTTGCGCGCTGGAACGGAAGCGCCTGGGCCCCGGCCGACGGACTGGTGGGCACCGACCTGGCGACCACCGCGATCGCCATGACCACCTGGAACGGGATGCTCGTGGTCGGCGGCGAGTTCGTCGACGCGGGGGATCCCCCCGACCCGGGCGTGGGCGTGTGCAGCACGATGATCGTCGGCTGCGACGACGGGCGCTGGTTCCCCCTGGGCAAGGGGATGGGCATCGACGCCGAGGTGCGCACACTGACGCGCTGGAACGGGCGCTGGATCATCGGCGGTCGCTTCCTCAACGCGGGCAATGCGTTCGCGCTGCGCGTGGCGGCCTTCGACGGCGTGGCGTACGAGCCGATCGGCACGGTGGACAACGGCGAGGTGTGGGAATCGATCGAGTACAACGGGGACCTGGTCATCACCGGCTCGTTCCAGTCGATCAACAAGCAGTCGATGCCGGGCACGGCGCGCTACGACGGCAAGCAGTGGCACAGCATGAGCGGCGCCGGCGGCTACTCGCTGGCCGTGCACCAGGGCGAGCTGTATGCCGGCGGCGTCGGCGGCGTGAGGCGCTGGACCGGCAGCGGCTGGACGAGCGTCGGCACGATCTACGGCATCGTCAACGACATGTACTCGTATGGCGGGCTCCTGTGGATCGGCGGCGACTTCAACTGGAACAGCGGTCCTGGCCCGTACTTGGCGGTGTGGGACGGCGTGAACCTGTCGAGCGCGCCGGGCGGCGTGCCCAACAACTGGGTCGACGCCCTGGGCTCCTGGCAGGGTCAGCTCGTCGTCGGCGGGACGTTCAGCGCGATCGCCGGCAAGACCGCGAGCCACGTCGCGCGCTGGGACGGAACCTCCTGGAACGCGATGGGATCGGGGATCGGCGGGCCCTCGAGCTTCACCGTGCACTCCTTCGCCGAGCTGAACGGCCGGCTGTACGCCGGCGGCAGCTTCACGAAGCAGGGCGGTTCGCCCGGGCAGAACGTGCTGCGCTGGGACGGTCTGCAGTGGCTCCAGCTCCAGGGCGGCGGCCTCGACGGCTGGGTGCACGACATGGAGGTCGTGCCGGGCACGAATTCGATCCTGATGGTGGGGGGGTTCCTGACCACCATGGGCTCGCCCGTGAAGTACTCGGTGCACATGGCGCTGTGGTCGGAGGGCGGCGGGGCCGAGGGCGTCCCGTTCTGCACCGGCGGCTTCGCCCACGCGTGCCCGTGTGGGAACGACCCGCTCGAGGGCTCGGGCTGCGTCAACTCGACCGGCGTGGGCGCGAAGCTCGCCGCGAGCGGCTCGACGAGCGTAGCGGCGAACGACCTGACGCTCACGACCACCGACCTGCCGACGACCGCTTCGGCGATCGCGTTCGTGGGGCAGCAGACGATGGCCGAGCCCTTCGCCTTCAGCAGCGGCTTGCTCTGCCTCGCCTCGCCGGTGAAGCGCGTGCCGCCCGTGGGCCAAGCCAACGGCGCCGGCACGATCGTGCGCAACGCGCTGGCCGCGAAGATCCAGGCGGTGCTCGGCGGCCTGCCCCTGGCAGGCTCGACCTGGCACGTCCAGGACTGGTACCGCGATCCCACGGGCCCGTGCGGCACCACGAACCTGTCGAACGGGCTGAGCTTCACCTTCACGCCCTGACTCGGGGGGAGCGCCAAACGCGCCGCTGGAAAGCCTGCACGGCTCGGTCGTCGCGAGCGGGCAACGGACCCGATGGGGGCTTCCGCGGAAGCCCAAGGCCGTTCTCGCTGATGCCGGCCGGTCCAAGTCGATTCGCGGCGCTTATCGAAGCGAGTCGGGCAAACGGACGGTCGGGCGGCCGTTCCCGGCCGAAGATCTCGGGGTCGCGCGAGCCCGGAGCGGTTCCGGGTTTCGCCCGTCACGGAACGCGGGTCCGACGGGCCCGCCCAGCTTGGAAGGGAATGCAAGCCATGAAGGGTTTCCTCAGTGCGAGCGCGCTGGCGACCGCCGCGGTGCTCGCCCTCGCGGTCTTCTCGCCGGCCCAGGAGCCGGCTGCGGCAGGCCATGTGCGCCTCGGCGTCTACGACAGCCGCGCGGTCGCGGTCGCGTACGCGCCTTCGCGATTCAACCCCGTGCGCGAGCGCATGGCGGAGCACGAGCGCGCGAAGGTCGCAGGCGACACAAAGCGCGTGCGCGAGCTCGAAGCATGGGGCGAGCGCCACCAGCGAGCGCTGCACCGCCAGGGGTTCGCGCGCGTCCCGGTCGACGACCTGCTCGCGCACGTGCAGGAGCACCTCCCTGAGCTTGCGCGCGCCGCTGGCGTGCGGGCGATCGTGCCGTATTGCACCTATCAGGGGCCGGACGTCGAGCTCGTCGACGTCACCAACGAGCTCGTGTGGCTCTTCGAGCCCTCCGAGAAGACGCTCGCGACGGTTGCGGAGCTCCTGCGCCAGGATCCGCTCGATCTCGACCAGGTCGAGCGCTCCCACGACCACTAGGCCGCCCATGACCTCCACTCCCTGCAGGGATCGCGCGGGGCTCGCCATCGGTCTCGGCCAAGGCGCCGGAATCGACGCGATGGGGGAACCGGCGCAAGGCGCTCGGACCCGAGGTTCCCATCCGCGCGGCGAACGAGCGCCGCGCCCGCCGCACGGCGCGACGGAAGAGCCGCGCTCGCCCGCTCGCCGCTCGATCCCCGAGCGGCTCTGGGGTGCGTGGGCGACGATCGCCTTCGCTGGGCTGCTCGCCACCCTGTGGCCCGCCATCGTGCTGGCGCCGAGCCGCGCCTGGGCGTGGAGGATCGCCAGCACGGGTGCGCGGCTCTTGCTGCGTGCGACGGGCACGCGCGTCTCGGTAAGCGGGCTGGAGCACCTGCGCGCGGCGCGGAGGCCGTGCGTGGTCGTCGCCAACCACACCAGCGAGCTGGACGTGTTCGCGATCGCCGCCGCGCTGCCGTTCCCGCTGGCGCCGGTCGCCAAGCGGGAGCTCGGGCGCAACCCGCTGCTGCGCTGGCCCCTGGCGCGCCTGGGGATCCTGTTCGTGCGCCGGGGCTCGGCTCCGGGCGCGGCCTCGCAGGTAGGGCTCGTGGCCGAGCGCCTGCGCGCGGGCCAGGATGTCTTGATCTTCCCCGAGGGCACCTTCCGCCGCACGCCCGGGCTGCTCCCCGTCCGCCGCGGAGCCTTCCTGGCCGCGGCGCTCGCGGGCGCGCCGGTCGTGCCGGTCGCCGTGCGCGGCGCGCGGGCGATGACGCCGCGCGAGCGCGCCTTGCCTCTGCGCGGCGCGATCGAATTGGAGATCGGAGCGCCGCTGGAGCCCGGGCCGCAGGCGCCGGAAACGGCCGCGCTCGCGCTGCTCGCGGCGTCGCGCCGCTTCCTGCTCGAGCGCACGGGCGAGCCGGACTTGGCTTCCATTCGCCGCTGAGGATTAGCCAGCCCGGCACGGCGAGGCTCGCGTCCTCCGGGTTCATGTACGAACCGTCACGCTTGCGGCGCTCCCCGCGCGGTAACGGCATGGGCAAGGGCTTTACTTGGCCCCAGGCGACGACCAAGATGGTGGCGAGCCCATGGCCGCCGCCGCGAGCACCCCGCCCCTTCGGGGCGATTCACGCGACGAGCGCCGGAGCGGGGCATGGCGCACGGGCGCCGGATCGTGCGGATGCCAGACGCGCGGCCGGAATGCGGCGTCGTGGGGCGCCGGGTCCTGGCCGGGACACGCGAGGCAGCCCGCGTCCTGAGGAAGGCCGATGGCCCTCGAAGAGTACGAACTCCGCGGGATCCAGCGGGGCGCAGCGATGCGCGTCCTCCTCGTGGAGGACAACCCCGGCGACGCCGTGCTGATGCGCGAGATGCTCGGCGAGGCGGAGCCGGGCGCCTTCGATCTGGAGGCCGCCGCGAGCCTCG
>DATKBQ010000177.1:0-4062 GCA_035546375.1 Planctomycetota bacterium
GGCTGTTCCTGGTGGCCGAGCTCGTGCGCGCCCAGGGCGGCGCGGTGCGCGCGCGCGAGGAGGACGGCGGGGGCGGCTTGACGGTCTCGGTCTCCCTGCCGGCGGAGGAGGCGTGATGGCTGCGGAGCGGACGGCGGAGCGCCTCATGGTGGTCGAGGACGAGGAGCACCTCGCCGAGGTGATCGCCGACAACCTGCAGCTCGAGGGCTTCGAGGTCGAGGTGGTGACCGACGGCGCCCGCGCCCTGCAGCGCATCCGCGAGGATCCCCCGGCGCTGGTCCTCCTGGACGTCATGCTGCCCGGCATGGACGGCTTCGCCATCTGCGAGTCGCTGCGCGCGGAGGAGAGCGACGTCCCGATCCTCTTCCTGACCGCCCGCAGCAGCCAGGACGACCGCGTGCGCGGGCTGGAGCTCGGCGGCGACGACTTCCTGGGCAAGCCCTTCGACCTGCGCGAGATGCTCCTGCGGGTGCGGGCGATCCTCAAGCGAACGCAGTGGTTCCAGGGGCCTTCGCCGGCCGGCGACGTGCTGCGCCTGGGGGAAGCGCGCGTCGACTTCAAGAGCTACACCGCCGCGGTCAAGGGTCGCAAGATCCCGCTCTCCGTCAAGGAGACCATGATCCTGCGCTGCCTCGCCGAGCGGCCGGGGGAGGTGGTGCCGCGGGCGGAGATCCTCGACCGCGTGTGGGGCTACGACGCCTTCCCCACCTCGCGCACCATCGACAACTTCATCGTGCGGCTGCGCCGCATCCTGGAGCCGGACCCGCAGAACCCGCGCTACATCCACACCGTGCGCGGCACCGGGTACCGCCTGACGCCCTGAGACGGAGCGAGCGAAGCATGCCCGAGAGCGATCCCCTCCTCCTGCGCGCCCTGCGCCGCGAGCCCGTGTCGCGCGCGCCGGTGTGGCTGATGCGCCAGGCCGGACGCTACCTGCCCGAGTACCGCGCCGTGCGCGAGGCTGCCGGCGGGTTCCTGCAGATGGTCGAGACGCCGGAGCTGGCCGCAGAGGTGACGCTGCAACCCGTGCGGCGCTTCGGCATGGACGCGGCGATCCTGTTCAGCGACATCTTGGTGCCGCTGAAGGCGATGGGCATGGAGCTCGTCTTCGACGAGCGCGGTCCGGTCCTTCCGCGGCCCCTGCGCACGCGCGAGGACGTGCTCGCGCTCGAGCCGGTGGACCCGGCCGAAGGCCTGTCCTACGTGGGGAAGGCGCTGCGGCTCGTGCGCGCGGGTCTGCCCGAGCACGTGGCGCTGGTCGGCTTCTGCGGCGCGCCGTTCACCCTCGCCTCCTACGCGGTCGAGGGCGGCACCAGCCGCTCCCACGCGCACCTCAGGTCGATGATGTACCGCGATCCCGAGACCTTCGAGCTCCTGGCGGGCCGCCTGACGGCGGTCGTCGCGCGGCACATGCGCTACCAGGCCGCGTCGGGGGCGCAGGCCCTGGTACTCTTCGACACCTGGGCCGGCTCGCTCGGGCGCGAGGACTGGCTGCGATTCGCGGCCCCCTGGGCTCATGCGGTGCTGCGAGAGCTTGAAGGCGTCGCCCCGCGGATCCTCTTCGCCGGAGCCTCGGACCACCTGCTCGAGGACCTCCCGGCGCTCGGCGCCGAGGCGGTCGCGATCGACCACCGCACGCCGATCGGCGCCGCCTTCGAGCGCACGCGCGGCCGCGTGGCGCTGCAGGGCAACCTGGACCCGGCGGCGCTGCTCGCCGCGCCGGACGAGGTCGCGCGGCGCACGCGCGCGATCCTGGACGAGGTCGGCGGGCGCGCCGGCCACGTGCTCAACCTGGGCCACGGCGTGATGAAGGAGACCGACCCCGAGTGCGTCGCTGCGTTCGTGACCACCGCGCTGGAGGCCGGCCGGTGAAGCCCGAGATCCTCTCCGTCGACGAGGAGCTGCTCCTGCGCATGGCGGTGCCGGGGCCGCGCTACACGTCCTACCCGACGGTGCCGGAGTGGCGCGAGCCGTTCCCGCAGGAGGGCGCGCGCGCGGCGCTCCGGCGGGCCTCCCGGACGCCCGACGATCCGCTCTCGCTCTACGTCCACCTGCCGTTCTGCGAGCGCCGCTGCCTCTTCTGCGGCTGCACGGTCGAGATCACGCGCCGCGCCGACCGCGTCGAGAGCTACCTCGGCGCGCTCGAGATGGAGATCGCGATGGTCGCGGGTCTCCTCGGCGATCGCCGAGCGGTGCTGCAGCTCCACCTGGGGGGCGGCACGCCGACGCACCTCTCCCCCGCCGAGCTGCGCCGGCTGCACGCCGCGCTCGCCCAGCGCTTCGAGATCCTGCCCGGCGCCGAGGTCTCGCTGGAGGTGCACCCGCACGTGACGAGCTTCGAGCACGTCGACACCCTCGCCGAGCTGGGCTTCAACCGCGTCAGCATGGGCGTGCAGGACACCGACCCGCACGTGCAGGAGGTGATCCACCGCGACCAGACGGTCGAGGAGACCGAGCGGCTGGTCGAGCACTGCCGCCGCCGCGGGTTCGAGGGGGTCAACCTCGACCTGATGTACGGCCTGCCGGAGCAGACCGAGGCCACCTTCGCCGCCACCCTCGACACGGTCGCGCGCATCCGGCCGGACCGCCTCGCGGTCTACGGCTACGCCCATGTCCCCTGGCTCAAGAAGACCCAGACCGCGCTGGAGCGCTGGAATCTCCCCGACCCGGTCCTGCGCGCGCGCCTCTTCGCGCTCGCCATCGAGCGGCTGGGGGCCGCCGGCTACGACGTGATCGGGCTCGACCACTTCGCGCTGCCCACGGACGCGCTCCACCGCGCGCTCACGGACGGCACTCTGCAGCGCAACTTCATGGGCTACACCACCCACGCCGCCGACGACATGGTCGCCTTCGGCATGAGCTCCATCGCGGACGCCGGCGGCACGTTCCTGCAGAACGAGCGCGAGACGAAGCCCTACGAGGAGCGCGTGCGCAAGGGCGAGCTGCCCGTGGTGCGCGGCCTCGATCGCAGCCCCGAGGACGACCTGCGGCGTGAGGCGATCCAGTCGATCATGTGCCGCATGCGGCTCGACCTCGGCGAGCTCGAGCAGAGGTTCGACCGGACGGACCTCGCCGAGCACTTCGCCCGCGAGTGGCGCGAGCTCGAGCCCTTCGTCGCCGAGGGCTTCTGCACGCTCACCCCCCGCCGCCTCGACGTCCTGCCCAAGGGCCGGCTCTTCCTGCGCCACATGGCGATGGTGTTCGACGAGTACCTGCGCGCGAAGGAGCCCCAGGGCCCGCGCTTCAGCCAGACGGTTTGACCATGAGCGAGCGAGTCGGGACCCTGGTCCTGGGAGCCGGCATCTCCGGACTCTCCTACGCCCATACCCGCAAGGACGCGGACCTCCTCGTCCTGGAGGCCTCCGACCACGCCGGCGGCTTGATGCGCACGCTGCGCGCGGACGGGGTGCGCTACGAGGGCGGCCCTGAGGCGATGCAGACCGGCTCCGATGAAGCCGACGAGCTCGTCCGCGAGCTCGGCCTCGAGATGCACACCGTCCCCGCCGAGGCCAAGGCGCGCTACGTCGTCAAGCAGGGCGAGCTGATCGACGTCCCGATGTCGCCGCCGGCGCTGCTCAAGACGCACCTCCTCTCCGCCGGGGGCAAGGCCCGCGCGCTGACCGAGAAGTGGCGCAACCCGCGCAAGGCCCTCGACGGCTCCGTCGCCGACTTCGTGCGCCACCGTCTCGGCCACGAGGTCCTCGAGGCGCTGGTCGACCCCCTGATCAGCGGCATCTACGCCGGCGACCCCGAGCAGATCTCGCTGCGCGGCGCCTTCCCCGAGGTCGCCAAGATGGTCGAGGAGCACGGAAGCCTCATGGCCGCCATGTCCGAGCGCCGCGGCAAGCCCAAGCCGAGCCTGACCAAGCCCGCCGGCGGCCTGGGCGAGATCCCCGCGGCCCTCGCGCGCTCCCTCGGCGACCGCCTGCGCCTCTCGAGTGCCGCCAAGAGCATCGAGCGCGACGGCGACACCTGGCGCGTCGCGACCGACACCGCCGAGCTTCGCGCGAGCCGCCTGGTCATCGCCCTCCCCCCCCGCGCCGGCGGCGGCCGCCGCGCGGG
>DATKBQ010000178.1:0-3555 GCA_035546375.1 Planctomycetota bacterium
CCTCTCGTGGGGCGAGCTCCAGGCGCGCCGGCGGGGCGAGTCCGTGCGCCCGACGCTCGTCGTCGGCGCGGGCCGCGTCGGGCGGCTGACCGCGAGGCGCCTGCTCGAGCACCCGGAGCTCGGTCTCAAGCCGGTCGGGTACCTCGACAAGGAGCCGCTCGAAGCGGGCGCGGACGACGAGCTGCCCGTGCTCGGCGCGAGCTGGGACCTCGAGCGCGTGGTCGAGGAGCACGGCGTGAAGCACGTCGTCCTCTCGTTCTCGACCGCGCCGCAGAGCGTCCTCCTCGCAGTCATGCAGCGCTGCCAGGAGCTTGGGGTGGAAGTCTCCATGGTGCCGCGCTTCTACGAGAAGGTCGTCGGACACGTCGGGGTGGAGTACCTCGGGGGCATCCCCCTCATGACCGCGCAGCCGACGAACCCGCGCAGCTGGCAGTTCGCCGTCAAGTACGCCGCCGACCGGCTCGTCGCCGGGTTCCTGCTCGTCCTCGTCGCGCCGGTGCTTCTCGCCGGGATGCTGGCCGTCCTCACGACCATGGGGCGTCCGATCTTCTTCCGCCAGGCACGCGCGGGGCTCGACGGGCGCGTGTTTGAGATCCTCAAGCTCCGCTCCATGCGCGAGTTCCGTGGGGACGATGGCGCCCCACCGGAGCTTCCGGTCGGAACCGCACCCGGCGGCGTCGAGGGCGACGACCGGCGCACGCGGCTCGGCTTTTTCCTGCGGCGCACGTCGGTGGACGAGCTGCCGCAACTCTGGAACGTCCTCCGGGGAGAGATGAGCCTCGTCGGCCCGCGGCCCGAGCGCCCGCAGTACGTGGCGCTCTTCAGCGAGCAGATCTACCGCTACGGCGAGCGCCACCGCGTCAAGGCCGGTATCACCGGCTGGGCGCAGGTGCACGGCCTGCGCGGCAAGACCTCGCTCGCAGACCGGGTCGAGTGGGACAACTACTACATCGAGAACTGGTCGCTCTGGCTCGACGTGAAGATCCTCCTGCTGACGGTGCTCGCGGTCGTGCGCCCGGCGCAGGCCGAGTGACGCGGGCAGGCTAAGAACTCATTTCGAAAGGGGTTCTAAGCCGCGGCGCGCGCGAGCGCGCCCCCGTGCGCGAGCAGGTAGACGCTCGCGAGGCCGGCCCACTCCTCGTAGGGCGCGAGCAGCGCGCGCGTGTCCTCAGCCTCGGCGCGGCGGCCCAGCAGGCCGGCGCAGAGCTGGATCAGGCCGAGGTCGCCGACGAGGCCGTGCTCGAAGCGGCCGAGCCCGTAGAGGCAGACCATGCCGGCCGACCAGGGGCCGAGCCCGCGCTCGCGCTCGATGCGGGCGACTGCAGCCGGTGTGGAGACCGCGTGGAGCCGCTCGACGTCCCACTCGCGCGAGACGCGCACGAGCGCGTTCGCCTTCCGGGCGACGAGCCCCTCACGCGCGAGGATGGCCGGCGAGTGGCCGCCGAACGTGGCGCGTGTCGGGGGGAGGCGCAGGTCGCCCACAAGCGGCGCCGCGGCACGCAGGAGCCGCGCCTCGAGGAGTCGCGCCGCCCGCGCCTGGATGAGCTGGCCGCAGACCGCCTTCAGGAGCGCGTGGGTCACGGTCGCCGTGCGGAGGGGGCGCAGGCCGCGCAGGCGCCTGAACGCTCCGGCGAGCAGCGGGTCGTCCGCGAAGCGGCGCAGGAAGGGCATGTGGTCCTCGTCCGCCGCGAGGACGAAGCGGAGCTTCTCGACAGCCGCCTCCGGGTGCCGGCTCTCGACGGCGACGCCGAGGCTGCCGTCGGGACGCTGGCGCACGCAGGCGAGCGCCGGGGCATCGCCGGCCTCGAGCGCGATGGTGAGGACGCCGTCGCGGAAGCATCTCGTCGCGTCGCTCTTCAGCCGCGCCGAGCGGGCGAGCGAGTACGGCGGGCGCGGGACGATCGTTGTCTCGAAGGCCACGCGCGCGAGCCTAGCGGCCCGGCCGGAGGCGGGTCTAGGACCGGCGGCCGAACTCCGCCACCACGATGGTGACGGTGTCCCAGGAGCCGTAGTAACCGGTCGGATCCTGAACGTGCACTGCGCCCAGGCCGATGTTGCGCCAGCTCGGGTGGAGGATGTTGGCGCGGTGTCCGGGGCTCTGCATCCAGCGGCTGACGGTCTGGGTGGCAGTGATCCCGGGCGCGCCCCAGGCGAGGTTCTCGCCCGCGCTCCACGAGCTGTAGCCCGGCCCGGGCCAGAACCAGCGGATCCACGTGCCGAAGGGCGTCCAGGTGCGCGGGCGGCTGGGCGTGAAGAGCTCGTGCCGGAAGTAGCTCGCGCGTGCCATCGAGCCTGCGTGGCGGTCGGCGGCTTCGACGAGGCGCGGGACGACCCGCAGCGGTCGCAGGCCGTGGTTCTTGCGTACGGCGTTGATCCGCGCGACGACGTTCCGCTCGAGCGTCGGCTTCTCCGAGACGACTCGAGCAGCGGAGGCCGCCGGTGCCAGCGAGAGGGCCAGGAGCTCGAGCGCGGCCGCTGCGAGCGCAGTGAGCTTCCCTCCCATACATCCACGATCGGCCCTTGCGGCGACTTCCGCGTCCCCCGTTTCGGGGATCCCTCGAGCGAGGGACGCGCTGCTTCCGAACTCGGTCTGTTGAGCATGTGTTACGAAGCCGATACCGACTCCATGGCGCGCGCGGGGACTCCCGACCGGTTCGGTACCATAGGTCCGGCTGTCGACCGGAAAGGACGCTGAAGCTTGTTCGAGCGCTTCACCGAGAGAGCCAGGCAGGTCGTCGTCCTCGCCCAGGACGAGGCCCGCGCCCTCAAGCACAACTACATCGGCACCGAGCACATCTTGCTGGGGCTCCTCCGCGAGGAGGAGGGTCTTGCCGCCCGCGTGCTGGAGAGCCTGGACATCACGGTGGAGGAGGTTCGCGCCCAGGTCGCGCGCATCGTCGGCCAGGGCGACGAGGTGACGACCGGCCAGATTCCGTTCACGCCGCGCGCGAAGAAGGTGCTCGAGCTCGCGCTCCGCGAGGCTCTCTCGCTCGGCCACAATTACATCGGGACCGAGCACATCCTGCTCGGCCTCGTGCGCGAGAACGAGGGCGTCGCCGCGCGCATCCTGCTCGACTTCGACGCCGACGCGGAGAAGATCCGCAACGAGATCATCCGGATGCTCTCGGGCCCAGGCCGCCGCCAGCAGGGCGGTAGCGCGGCGGCGGGCGAGAAGGCGAAGAGCTCGAAGCTGCTCGACCAGTTCGGCCGCAACCTGACGAAGCTCGCGGCCGAGTCGAAGCTCGACCCGGTCGTCGGGCGCCAGACCGAGATCGAGCGCGTGATGCAGATCCTGTCGCGCCGCACGAAGAACAACCCGGTGCTGATCGGCGAGCCGGGCGTCGGCAAGACCGCCGTCGTCGAGGGCCTCGCCGCCCGCATCTCCGCGAACCAGGTGCCGGAGCTCCTGAAGAACAAGCAGATCTACACGCTCGACCTGGCCGCGCTCGTGGCGGGCTCGAAGTACCGCGGAGAGTTCGAGGAGCGCCTGAAGAAGGTGATGAAGGAGATCACCCAGCGCGGCGACATCATCCTGTTCATCGACGAGCTGCACAA
>DATKBQ010000179.1:0-2632 GCA_035546375.1 Planctomycetota bacterium
GGGGGCGAGCTCGCGATCCAGCTCCGCGAGCAGCGCCGCCTCGAGGCGCGCGCGCTCGGCGTCGGCGCCCGGGCGTGCGGCGTGGTGAGCGATCGTCGCGAGGGCACGCACCGCGGCCTTGGCCGTGGCCGGCTCGTCCGAGCCGGCGAGGTCCACCACCTTCGGCACCGCCGCCGGCCCGGCGCGCCACGCGCCGTCCGCGGCTTTCCGCCGGGTCTGGGGATCCGGATCGCTCAGGGCGGCGGCGAGGGCCTGCGGCTCGAGCGCAGGCGGCGCGCTGCGGCAGCCGGCGAGGAGCGCGAGCGCGATCCACGTCGAGGCGAGGGCGTTGCGCGCCATCTCACAGGCTCCAGGGCGGGCGTATGGGCCGCGAGAGCAGGCGGTTCGCTTCCTCGTCGCCGGCGAAGCGCTCGGCCTGGGGATCCCAGCGCAGCTTGCGCCCCAGTCGGAAGGCGAGGTTCGCCAAGTGACACACCGTCGCCGAGCGGTGCCCGATCTCCACGTCGCAGATCGGGAGCTTGCGGCTTTTGATGCAGTCGATCCAATCCTGGTGGTGGTCGCGGCTCTCGCGCAGCCGAAGCGGGCCGGCGCCGGGCGGCGTGTCGAGCACCTCGGGCGGATCCGCTCGAATCGTGCTGCGCGAGACGAAGATCTTTCCCTGGCTGCCCTGGAACGTGACGCCGTTCTCGCCGTCGCTCGTGCACTCGAGCGTCACGCCGCTCGCGTAGCGCATGCGCGCGTCGAAGCGCACCGGCGTGTCGGAGATTCCCTCGGCGGGGAAGACGGCGCGCCCCTCGACCTCGACGGGTCCCGAGAGCTCGCTGCCGATCGCCCACTGCGCGATGTCGTTGTGGTGCGCGCCCCAGTCGGTCGGCTTGCCCCCCGAGTAGTCGTAGAACCAGCGGAAGGTGTAGTGGCAGCGCCCGGGCGAGTAGCGCTCGCGCGGTGCCGGGCCGAGCCAGAGGTCCCAGTCCAGGTCGGCGGGCGGAGCCTGCGGCTCCTCCCAGTCGACCACGGGCCCGTCGCCGAGCACGGTCACGACGTGGCGCAGCTCGCCGATCCTACCGTTGCGCACGAGCTCGCAGGCCCAGCGGAAGCGCTCGTCGGAGCGCTGCTGGCTGCCGGTCTGGACGATCCGCCCGTAGCGCCGCGCCGCCGCGACCATCGCGCGCCCCTCGGCCACGGTGAGCGAGAGCGGCTTCTCGCAGTAGACGTCCTTGCCGGCCTGGCAGGCGGCGATCGTGACCAGCGCGTGCCAGTGGTCGGGCGTCGCGACCAGCACCGCGTCGACGTCGCGGTTGTCGATGAGGTCGCGGAAGTCGGTGTAGACGGCGGCCTTGCCGCCCTCCAGCGCCCGGGCCGCTTCGAGGTGGCCGCGGTCGACGTCGCACAGGGCGACGACGCGCAGCTCGGGGCGGCCGAGGGCGATCCGGAGGTGGTGATTCCGGCCCAGGTCGCCGGTGCCGACGATGCCCAGGCCGATGGTCTCCGAGGGAGCGACGGCGCGCGCGGAGCCGCGCAAGAGCGGCAGGCCGAGGGCGCCGAGCGCGGCGCCGCGCCCGGTCCGGCGGAGCAGCTCGCGGCGGGTGATGGGGTGGGACATCGCGGGGGAGCGCGGCGGGCCGGCGCAGTGTAGCGAGGCGGAGCCCCGGACCCATGTGCACCCCCGGACCTCCGCTCGGCCCGTCCGGCAAGCAACTCCGCAGGCCGATCCACGCGCCACACCTGCCGGCGCGGCCCTTTCGCCGACACGGCTCGCGCTCCTTAATGGGGGACGCCCATGACCACGAGCGCGGATGGACTGCACGGTGGCGGGCGCGAGCGCCGCCGCGCCCGCTACGGCACCTCGAGCTGGACCGCCCGAGGATGGGACGGCGCCTTCTATCCCCGCGGGCTGCCGGCCGGGGAGCAGCTCGGGTTCTACGCGACGCAGTTCGACACGGTCGAGGCGGACGTCACGTACTACCGCGTGCCGGACGCGCGGCTGGCGGGAGGCTGGGAGCGCAAGACGCCGGAGGGGTTCCGGCTGTCGGCCAAGTTCCCGCGCTCGATCGTCCACGGCGGCGAGGCGGAGAAGCCCGATCCCGCACGCGTGCTGGTGCCCGATGCCGTTTGGGGCGACGTCGAGCGCTTCCTGGAGTCGATGTCGCTGCTCGGAGCCAAGTGCGGCCCGCTCGTGCTCCAGTTCCCGTACTTCAACCGCGGCGCGTTCGAGGGCCCGGAGCCGTTCTTGGAGCGGCTCGAGCGCTTCCTGGAGCGCCTGCCGGATTCGTTCCGGTATGCGGTCGAGGTGCGCAACCGCGCGTGGATCGGGGAGCCGTTGCTCGCGCTCTTGCGGCGGCACAGATGCGCGCTGGTCTGGGTCGACATCGCCTACATGCCGCACCCATGCGAGCTGGGATCGGCGGCGGACCTGATCACGGCGGACTTCGCGTACGCGCGCTTGATCGGCGATCGGAAGAAGGTCGAGGCGCTGACGACGACGTTCGATCGGATCGTGGTCGATTGCCGGCCGCGGCTGGAGCGCTGGGCGGGGATGCTGCGGGAAGCGCTCGAGCGGGTGCCGGAGGTGTACGTGTACGCGAACAACCACTACGCGGGGTTCGCGCCGGCGACGATCCGGGAGCTGGAG
>DATKBQ010000180.1:0-4655 GCA_035546375.1 Planctomycetota bacterium
TGGGGGGCACGTCTCCGCTCCAGACATATTAGCAGATTTGCGAAGGCTGGCAAGCAGGAATCCTCCGCTGCTTTCTATGGACCGATCGCCACCGGTGAAGGTGGCAAGGATCCAGGCGCAGTCGTCATAAGTCCCGCGGCAGGCTAGAGATGCAGCAGAAGGTAGCCAGCCGCATCGGGTCGAGCTGCCAGGCTGATCAGTGCCCTGCTGTGAGGCCCGCGGCGCGCAGCGCGCGTTCGGCCCAAGCGGGCAGTGCGGCGAGGTCGGCCTCGCCCGGCTCCAGTCCTGCCAGCTCTTCCCGCGCCCGCTCGAGATCGCCGGCGAGTGCCAGGGCCGCGGCCGTTTCCAGGCGCAACGGCGGCGGACCGCGCGGGCTGGCCTCGCTCGCCAAGCAGCGCCGCGCCTGGCGGTAGCTGCGCACGGCCAGCTCCGCGTTGCCCTGCTCGGCGTGCTCGCGCGCCCAGAGCACGTGGGCCGCGGCCTCGAGGGCGCGCGAGGCCGGCTCGTCGGTCGGCTCCAGCGCCTTCGAGCGCTCGTAGATCGCCTGGGCGGAGCGGCCGGCGAAGCTCGGGTCGGCGCGCGCGAGGATCGCCAGGCCGCGGTCGATCCGGCCGAGCTCCAAGCGCGCCAAGCCGGCCGCCGTGAGGGACTCCTCGACCTGGAGCCCGGATTCGCCGATCCAGCGCTCCGCGCGCTCGATCTCGCCGTGGTCCAGCTCGAGCGTCGCCAGGTTGCGCAGCACCGCGCCGCTCTCGGGATCCAGCGCGTGCGCGTGCTCCAGCGCGGCGCGCGCCGGCGCGTACTCGCCCAAGCGAGCGTGGCCGACACCGGCTTGGATCAGCGCCTCGATGCGGTGCGGGCGCAGCGCGAGCACGCGTCTCCAGAGCTCGAGCGCGCGGCGCGGGTCCTCGCCCTCGCTGGCCCTGGCGAGGGCCGAGAGCGCCGGCACGGAATCCGGCCGCGCAGCGAGCGCGCGCTCGAGCGCCGCGGCCGAGCTCTCCTGCAGCGCCTCGGAGAGCGCTGCGCCGTGCCGCACCAGCGAGATCGCCGTCGGCGCGAGCGGCGCCGCCGCGAGCAGCATGGCCGCGGGCAGGATCCGCACGGCGCGCGAGCGTGGTCCCGCCGGCTCGCGCGCGAGCACGGCGCCGAGCGCCGCGAAGCCGATCGGGAAGGCCGCCGGGTTCCACAGGAGCGGCGCGCGCGCGAGCGCGTTCACCAGGATCCCGAGCGCCGCGGCCGCGAGCGCGGCTCGGGCGGGCTCGACGTCCCGCAGCCGGCGCAGCGCGCAGAAGAGCGCGAGTCCGAGGAACGCTATCCACGCCGCGCCGCCGATCAGGCCCGTGTCGAGAAGACCCTGCAGCCAGTCGTCGTGGGCGTGCTCGACCTCGCTCAGGGCGCCGCCCACGCCGCGCAGCGGGGACGAGGCCTCCATTTCGGCCGGGTCGCGATACGGCGGGAACGCGGCCGCGAACTGCCCGGGGCCGGTGCCGAGCGGGCGGTGGTCGGCGAGCATCGCGAGCGACGCCGACGCGATCCTCCGCCGCACCTCGAGGCCGCCGAGGTGGCCCTCGAGCGGAGCGGGCGCCGCGCTGGGCTCGCCCGTGTCGCCGTGCAGCGCTGCGGAGCCCATCCGCCCGGCGAGCGCCGCGCCGGCGACGAGGGCGAGCAGCGCCGCGAGCGCCGCGCGGCGCGGACCCAGCGCGCAGCCCGCCGCGAGGACCAGGATCGACGCCAGCACGCCCGCGAGCACAGGCGCGATCCCGCCGTAGGTCGCGTGCAGCACGGCCGCCGTCGCGCCGGCGATCCCCCAGCCGCTGGCCGGCGCCGTGGCGAAGAGCCACGCTCCGGCGAGCGCGCCCGGCAGCGCCGCCTCGGACGTCGCGCCGGTGTTGCCGAGGGCGCCGGTGAAGGCGCTCTCGCGGTCGAGGATCGCAGGCGCGATCAAGCCCAGCGCGAGGACCGTGAGCCCGCGCGCGAGCGTGCGGCGGCCGCTCTCGCCGAGGCTCGCGCCGCCGAGCACGAAGAGCAGCGCAGCGAGTGCGACGCAGCTCGCCCGCGCCGCCTCGAGCGTGTCCGACGGCGGCCGCAGGCCGAGCGAGAGGACGCCGGCGGCCGCGAACACCGCGAGCAGCGCGAAGCCCCTCGGCCTCGGCACGGCGCGGCGCGCGACGAGCAGGGCGCCCGAGCCCAGCGCCGCGAAGAGCGCGATCCCCGCGCCGGCGATCTCCGGCGAGGGATCGCCCGACAGCGGTCCGAACCGTCCGGGGACCGCGCACAGCGCCGCGGGAGCGATCAACAGGAGCGCCTGCAGCCGCTCCAGCCGCGCGCCGCTCCCGGGGCGGTCCGCGGCCGCGGTCCACGGCGCCGAGCCGGCCGGGTGCAGAGGCGCGGGCGGCGTCTCAGCCTCCAGGCCTCGCGCCCGCGCGGACATCCGACAGGACCGCGTCCACGAAGGCCTGGGGCTCGAAGGGCTCGATGTCCTCCAGGGTCTCGCCCGTGCCGATGTAGCGCACCGGGAGCCCGAGCATGTGCACGATCGAGAACACCGCGCCGCCGCGCGCCGTGCCGTCGAGCTTCGTGATCACGAGCCCGCTGACCCCGACCGCCGCCAAGAATTCGCGCGCCTGCTGGATCGCGTTCTGGCCGTTGGTGCCGTCGAGCACGAGCCACACGTCGTGCGGCGCGCCGGTCAGGCGCTTGGCGATGACGCGCTGCACCTTCGACAGCTCCTGCATGAGGTTCTTCTGGGTGTGCAGCCGCCCCGCGGTGTCGACCAGCACCACGTCGATGCCGAGCACTTCAGCGCTCTCGACCGCGTCGTAGGCGACCGAGGCCGGATCGGCTCCCTCGGCACCGCGCACCAGCGGCGCGGCGTTGCGCTCGGCCCAGATCTCGAGCTGCTCGGCCGCCGCGGCGCGGAAGGTGTCGCAGGCGGCGAGGAGCACGCTCTTGCCCTGCTGCTGGAAACGGTTCGCGAGCTTGGCGATCGTCGTCGTCTTGCCCGAGCCGTTGACGCCGACCACGAGCACGACGTGGGGCCGCGCCGCCAGCTCGATCTCGCCCGTCGCCAGGCCGCTCGGGGCGACCAGCTCGAGTAGCGTCTCGCGCAGGACCGAGCGCACCTCCGCCTCGCCGTTCACGTCGCCGCGCCGGTGCAGGCGGCCGACCTCCTGCACGATGCGCGCGGCGACCGGCCCGAGGTCGGCGGCGTACAGGAGCTCCTCGAGCTCGTCGAGCAGCGCCTGGTCGATCACGCGCCCGCCCTGGAAGATGGCGGTGATCCCGTCGGAGAGCGTCTCGCGCGTGCGCGAGAGGCGGGAACGCAGCCGCTCGTAGAGCCCCATGGCGCGGTGCGGCGCGCTAGCCGCGCGGGGCGCGGTCCGCGCTCTCGGGGGTGGACGAGGCGGGCGCCGCTTCGTCGGGTGCTGTGGGCTCGGCGCCGTCGGACGCGTCGGGCGCGATGCCCGGCGGAGCGGCCCGCTGCGCCTCCGCGTGGCGCGACTTGATCTTGTCGAGGATGCCGTTGATGAAGGCGCCGGAGTTCTGCGTCGAGTAGCGCTTGCCGAGCTCGATTGCCTCGTTGATCGCGACCTTGGGCGGGATGTCGGGGCAGTGGAGCAGCTCGAAGGTCGCCATGCGCAGGACATTGCGGTCGATCACCGCCATGCGGTTGACCTCCCAGTTGAGCGCGACCGCCTGGATCTCCGTGTTCAGCTCGGCCAGGTGCTCCCAGGTGCCGCGCGCGAGCCGCATGGCGAAGGCGCGCGCCTCGCGGTCGGTCTCCTCCTCGCGCAAGAAGGCTTCGGCCTCGCCGAGGACCTCCTCGCCGCGCAGGTCGAGCTGGTAGAGCAGCTGCAGCGCCAGCTCCCGCCCCCGCGAGCGCTTCTTCACGGCACCGCTTCCGGGTCGATCTCGCCCGCGCGAGCGATGCGCGCGGCGTGGGAAAGACGCGCTGCGAAGCCCACCGGCCGCGGGCCGAGGCCGATCGTCGACGCGGCGTCCATGGCGGCGAGCGCCTGGATCGCGGCGAGCGCGACCTCGCGCCCCTTGTCCTCGATGCCGCCTTCCTCGGGTGGCAGCGCGCGCGCGCGGGCCTGCTCGAGCGTGTCGCAGGTGAGCACGCCGAAGAGCACCGGCTTGTCGGCGTCGAGGGACGCCTGGAGGATCCCGCGGCTCGCGGCGGAGGCGATGTAGCGGTCGTGAGGGGTTTCGCCCCTGAGGACGACGCCCAGGCACAGGACCGCCGCGACGTCCTCGCGCAGCGCGAGCCGGCGGGCGACCAGCGGCAGCTCGAAGGCGCCGGGGACGGAGAGCACGAGCAGGTCGCCGTCCGCGAGGCCCGCGGCGGCGAGCGTGCGCAGGGCTGACTCGAGCATCGCCCCGCTCAGCTCGGCGTGGAAGGTGCTCACGACGGCGCCGATCCGCACGCCCGGGCGCAGGACGTGGTCGGGCGTGGCAGGCTGGCTCTTGCGGTTGCGGGCCATGGAACTTGCGAAGGAACGGCCTGAGGAGAGGCGGTTGGGCGGGAGTGTAGCGGATCGCGAGGGTCGCAGGTGCCGGCTCTCGGCGACCGCCCCCTGGCGGGCCGAGAAAATGGAATTCTGACTACGACTCGGAGGTTGCCTGGGCGAGCTTGGCGGGCCGCAGCGCCCAGC
>DATKBQ010000181.1:0-14862 GCA_035546375.1 Planctomycetota bacterium
AGGGCCGCCGGCGCGCTGTTCCTGGTGCTCGGAGCGGTCTTCCTGTGGACCGCCCGCGCGGGCGGCTCGGAGTGAGCGCGCTCCGCCATCGCTTCGCCCTGGCGGCCGGCGCGGCCCTCTTGCTCGCGATCGGGCACGCCTGCCGCGGCGGCCCGGCGAGCGGCGCCGAGCCGGCGCGCTGGTGGAAGGGCAACACCCACACGCACACCCTGTGGAGCGACGGCAACGCCCCGCCCGAGCTCGTCGTCAAGTGGTACCGCGACCGAGGCTACCGCTTCCTCGTGCTCTCCGATCACCACGTGCTCTCGCGCGGCGAGGCGTGGCGGCCGGTCGGCGCGGGCTTGCGGGTGAGCCCCGCGAACCTCGAGGCGGCGATCGCCGAGCTGGGCGAGGGCGTGCTCCATCTGCGCGAGGGCGAGGCCGGCGGGGAGTTGCGCCTCGCGACGCTGGACGAGCTGCGCGCGCGCTACGAGGCTCCCGGGGAGTTCCTCCTCATCGAGGGCGAGGAGCTGACCTCCTCGGCCGGCGCGCTGCCCGTGCACGTGAACGGCCTCAACCTGGCCGAAGCGATCCCCGCGCAGGTCGGCGCGAGTGCGCTCGAGGTCATGAACAAGAGCGTCGCCGCCGTGCACGAGCAGGGCCGCCGCCTCGATCGTCCGGTCCTCGCCCACGTGAACCACCCGAACTTCCGCTGGGGGCTCACTTGGACCGACATCGCCCACCTCGAAGGCGATCGCTTCTTCGAGGTCTACAACGGCCACCCGGGGACCGCCGACGGCGGCGACGCCGAGCATCCGAGCACGGAGCGCATGTGGGACCTGGCGCTCACCCTGCGCCTGGGCGAGCTCGGCCTCGAGCCGCTCTACGGCGTGGCCACCGACGACGCGCACGACTTCTTCGAGTGGGGTCCCGGTCGCGTCAACCCGGGCCGCGGCTGGATCATGGTGCGCGCGGGCGAGCTGAGCGCCGCCTCGCTGATCGCCGCCATGGACCGCGGCGACTTCTACGCCTCGAGCGGGGTCGCCCTCAGCGACGTCCGCTTCGACGGGCGGCGCTACGAGGTCGTGATCGAGGCCGAGCCCGGCGCGAGCTACACCACCCGCTTCGTGGGCACCCGCATGGCCGGGAACGCTCCCGGCGAGGCGGGCGAGGTGCTGCTGGCGACCCGCGACAACCCCGCGCGCTACGACTGCCGGGGCGACGAGCTCTACGTGCGCGCGGTGGTGGATTCCTCGCGGCTCCACCCCCGGCCGCGGGCCGAGGGCGAGCGCGAGATGGCCTGGACTCAACCCCGAGCGCCCGCCGCGCCCGGCCGCTGAGCCGACCTCGTCCGCGGGTGGATCGCACCCCGGTCCAGGGGTATCCTTCGAGCATGGGTAGACCCGCCAGCTCCGATACCGTCACCGAAGGCATCCGTGTCCAGGCCGCCGCGCAGTACCTGGAAGGCGAGTCCGAGCCCGACCAGCGCCAGTACCTCTTCGCCTACCGGATCCGCATCCGCAACGAGGGCACGCGCCGCGCGCGCCTGAAGTCGCGCCACTGGATCATCGTCGACGCCGACAACCACCGCGAGGACGTGCGCGGCCCCGGGGTGGTCGGCAAGACGCCGCTGCTCGCCCCCGGCGAGAGCTTCGAGTACTCGAGCGGCTGCCCGCTGCGGACGCCGTGGGGGACCATGGAGGGCAGCTACACCATGGAGCGCGACGACGGCACGAGCTTCGAGGCGGCGGTCGGGCGCTTCTTCCTGGTCTCGTCGGCGCTGATGCCGGCGGCGCAGAACCCCTGAGCCGGGGCCGGCCGCACTCCACCGCGCCCCGTCACTCGAGCACGCTCAGCTCGACGAGCGACGGCGCGTCGCTCGAGTGCCACACCCGCTGGGTCGCCTTCCGGAAGTCCTCCTCGCCCGCCTTGGCGATGTCCACGAAGGTCTGCGGGTTGCGGTCCACCAGCGGGAACCACGTGCTCTGGACCTGGATCATCACCCGGTGGCCGGGCAGGAAGGTGTGGAAGACGTCGGGCAGGACCCACTCGACGCGGGCGAGCTCGCCCGGACGGAACGCCACGGGCCGCTCGTAGCTCTCGCGGAAGCGCCCGCGCATCGCCTCGCCGCGCACGAGCTGCTGGAACCCGCCCATCCGCGAAGCGCCCGGGCGCGCCTGGGGGTCCGGATCCGGGTCGGGGAAGTCGTCGGGGTAGACGTCGATCAGCTTGAGCACCCAGTCGGAGTCCGTCCCGGTGGTCGAGACGTGCAACCGAGCGCGCAATGGGCCGGCGACGGTCAGCGCCTTCTGCAGCGGAGGCGTCTGGTAGACGAGCACGTCGGGTCGCCGCGCGGCGAAGCGCTGGTCCTCGACCATGTGCTCGCGGGTCATCCCGATCGCGATGGCGCTCGTGTAGGGCACGGGCCGCGCCGGATCGCTGACGTACTCGTCGAAGGGCTCGGGCTCGTCCTCCGGGGGCGGCTCGAACGAGAGCCGTCCCCCCGCGCGGAGGTAGAGCGGGCGGGGCTTCGCGCCGGGCGGCGGCCAGGCCTCGAGGGCGTGCCAGCGGTTGCCGCCGGTCTCGAACATCCAGGCCTCCTGGAGCTTCGCGAGCGGCGCGCCCTTCAGGTAGTGGGCGAAGAAGGGCAGCTCGATCCGCTCGCGGTAGAAGAGCGAGCTCTTCTCGCCGAAGCGCACGTCGCCGAGCCGGTCGCCGTCGCCGCGCGCCCAGCCGCCGTGCACCCAAGGCCCCATGACGAGCACGTTCGTCGCGTCCGGGGCCTGGTGCTCGATCGAGCGGTAGGTCTCGAGCGCGCCGAAGAGGTCCTCGGCGTCGAACCAGCCGCCCACGGTCATCACCGCCGGCCGGATGTTCGCCAGGTGGGGGCGCAGGTTGCGCGCCTGCCAGAAGTCGTCGTAGTTCGGATGGGCGAGCATCTCGTTCCAGAAGGCCACGTCGCCCTTGAAGAAGAGCTCGTCGGCGTTGCGCAAGGGCCCCAGCTCGAGGAAGAAGCGGTAGCCGTCGAGCGTGCCGTGCTCGAAGCGCTTCCAGTTGCGCTCGGCGGTCGGCTCCGGGCGCGGGCGGCCGAAACTGGAGAGGAAGTTGAAGGCGTGCGGCAGGTAGAATGCGCCGTTGTGGTGGAAGTCGTCGCCGATGAACCAGTCGGCGATCGGCGCCTGGGGCGAGACGGCGACCAGCGCGGGGTGCGCCTCGATCGCCGAGCAGGAGGCGTAGAAGCCCGGATACGAGATGCCCCACACGCCCACCTTGCCGTTGTTCCCGCCGACGTTCCGCACGAGCCACTCGATCGTGTCGTAGGCGTCGGTGCTCTCGTCGATGTCCTGGTCCGACGTGCGCGAGCGCTGGATCGGCCGCATGTTCTCGAACTCGCCCTCGGACATCGCCTTCCCGCGCACGTCCTGGTAGGCGAAGATGAAGCCCTCGCGCGCGCAGAGCTCCGAAGGCCCCAGGCTGTCGGGGTACGCGTCGGGGCCATAGGGGGCGACCGTATAGGGCGTGCGCTTGAGCAGGATCGGCCAAGTCCTCGAGACGTCGCGCGGCGCGTAGACCGAGGTGAAGAGCCGCACCCCGTCGCGCATCGGGATCGCGTGCTCGGACTTCGCGTAGTGCTCGACGACGTACTCGCGGCCCTGGCCGAGGACCACGGGAGAGAGGCCCGCGGCGACCGCGAGCCACGCCATCCGGCGCGCTAGGGCGCCTGGCATGCGTATCAAGGCGAACCGAGTCATGGGGCCTCCCGAGTGGACTCGGCCAGCATCGCTCCGGATCCCGGCTCCGTCCAGCTCTTGGACCAGAGTGGGTCACGGAGGCTGCCTGCGGATCCTGGCCGTCTGCTCACAAGAGCGTAGGGAACCGACCGGGGATCCTCGCGTAGAACAGGAGTCCGGATCCGGTCGTTCCAGGAGGTACCCCATGCGCCGTGTCGCGACGTTCCGTCCGTGGCTCCTCTCCGCCAGCTTGGTCACCCTTCTTTTCCAGGGTGACGCACCGGCGCAATCGCCGACTTGGACCCATCAAGCGCCCCAGCCGGGCGCGTTCTGGAACCGCAGGGTGCAGATGCTGTCCGCGAGCGAGGCCTGGGCCGTGCACGGGACCGGCGTCATGCACACGACCGACGGCGGCAAGAGCTGGACTCAGGCGAACGTCACGAGCACGTCGATGTGGGCGCTCTTCTTCCTCGACCCCCAGCTCGGCTGGGTCGCCGGCAACGGCTTCTGGCACACGACGAACGGCGGCCAGACCTGGATCCAGGACAACAACTGGGGCTCGATCTACGACCTCTACTTCATCGACACGCAGCGCGGCGGGGCCTGCGGGAACGGCGGCGTGACCTACCGCACGACGAACGGCGGGATCTCGTGGAGCTACGCCACGGTGCCGGGCACGATCACGACGCTGCGCTCGATCTTCTTCGTGGACGCCCTGACCGGTTGGACGGTCAACATCGACGGCGACGTCTTCAAGTCCACCGACGGCGGACTGAGCTGGACCCTCAACTTCGCGAGCGGCGCGAGCAACCTGGGCTCCGTGCAGTTCACGAGCCCGCTCGAGGGCTGGGCGATCGGCGGGGCGAGCTTCCTGCACACGATCAACGGCGGCCAGAGCTGGGCCGCGGCGAGCGTGCCCGCCGGCACCTGGGCCTACGGCGCCTGGTTCAGCGACCGCTTCCACGGCTGGGCGGTCGGCGAGGGCGGCTTCGGCGTGCGCACGGTCGATGCCGGTCAGACCTGGATCCCCTTCGCCACCCCGGGTCCGCGCCTGTGGGACGTGCACTTCACCGGCACGCAGACCGGCATGTACGTGGGCGAGGGCGGCGCCCTGAGCCTGTCGACCGACGGCGGCCAGAGCTGGAGCTCGCTCGTCAGCGGCGGCTCGGGCACGACGCACGCCCTCGACGCCGTTGACGCGAACCACGCCTGGGCCGCGAACTCGCAGGGCGAGATCCTCTACACGACGAACGGCGGCGCGTTCTGGAACCGGGTCCCGGTGAGCGGCTTCGACGTGTACGGCTCCGTCAACGACGTGGACTTCGCCGACCTCTCGACCGGGTGGGCGGTAGGCGAGCACAACTACTTCGGCGGCCACCTCGGCCAGATCGTGGGCTCGACCGACGGTGGGAAGACCTGGTCCCTCCAGGCGAGCTATCCGGGCGCGTACATGGACGCGGTGGCCGCCGTCGACACACAGACGGCCTATGCCTTCGGAGGCGGCAACTTGGCCTGGAAGACCACCAACGGCGGTCAGAACTGGGTCGCGATCGTGCCGCCGACCGGGGCGACAGAGGCCGCGCACTTCCTGAACGCGCAGACCGGCTGGGCGGTCGGCGGCGTGATCCGCAAGACGACCGACGGCGGGCAGAGCTGGGTGCTCCAGCACTCGTCCCAGGAGTACCTCTACGGCGTCTCCTTCGCGGACGCGCAGAACGGATGGGCGGTGGGCTGGAACGGCACGCTGCTGCACACCGGCGACGGCGGCCAGACCTGGACGCAGCAGAACCCGGGGACTGGCCAGGTGATCTTCGACGTGCACGCCGTCGACGCGCAGACCGCCTGGATCGCGGGCGGCGGCGCCTTCGTCGCCCGTACGACCGACGGCGGCCAGAGCTGGGTTCCCGAGGCGCTCCCCCAGTCCGCTGGGGCGGTGCTCGAGGCCGCCGCCTTCATCGATGCCGATTACGGCTGGGTGGGCGGGACCGGCATCTGGCGCCGCGACGCCGGCGGGCCGCCGTGTGCGCCCTCGCCCCAGGGCTACTGCACCGCGAAGCCGAACTCGTCCGGCGGGCTCGCGCACGTCTCCTGGAGCGGCTCGCCGAGCGCGAGCGCGGGCAACTTCGTGCTGCAGATCTCCGGCGCGCTTCCGCTCAAGCCGGGCGGCGCCTTCTTCGGCACGACGGCCGCGGCGAGCTTGCCGTTCCTGGGCGGCACGCTCTGCGCGCAGCCTCCGCTGACGCGCCTGCCGGTGCACTTCCTCGATGGCTCGGGCGCGACGAGCTACGCGATCGCCGTGCAGCCGAGCTGGGTAGGCACGAAGCGCTGGTACCAGTTCTGGTACCGCGACCCCGCTCACCCCGACGGCACCGGCTCGGGCCTCTCGGACGCGCTCGAGGTCACGTTCTGCGAGTGAGCGGCAAGCGTGCGAGCCTCTGACGACGGAGCCGACGCGCCTACGGACAGAACGTCACGCTCAACGCGTCGGAAAGATTGAAGCCGGCGCCGCCGGCGGCGGGGTCCCGGTACCAGAACTGGAAGCTCCAATCCGAGAAGGGACCGATCTGGCCCGGGCCGGCGCTCGCCGGCGGGAGCGTGAAGTCCAGGTTGCGGACCGCGGTGCCGCTCGGGCTGGTGGTCACGGCGGGGCCGAGCCGGAAGGTGCTGCCGCCGACGCAGAGGAAGCCGTTGCCGAAGGGCAGGGACGCCCGCGCCGTGCCATAGAAGAACAGGCCCGGCTTCCCCGGCGGGCATCCGCTGACCGTGAGGTCGAAGGCGTTGGCCGCGATCGAGAGCGAGCCGGTCCACCCGATCGAAGCCCCGGGACCGGCCGAGTTGGGCGCGCCCTGGCAGTAGCTCTCCGCCAGGCACTCGCATTCGTCGGGAATCCCGTTCAGGTTGAGATCGGGGCTCGTGCCCGAGGCGATGTCGAGCGCGTCCCCGACCCCGTTCTGGTTGCAGTCGTAGTCGCCGATGCGCAGGTAGAAGACATCCTGCTCGCCGTTGAAGGTCGCGGAGTAGGCCAGGTCCGCGCCCACCAGATCCGAGACCATGTCGTAGTAGTCTCCGATCTTGTCCTGGTTCGGCCAGCCGAGGTGGCTGTCCCAGACGGGCGACAGCGCCTGGTTGGGGGACCAGCTCGCGCCGCCGTCGGTCGAGGACGAGCCGTACAGCTCGCACAGGCTCGCCTGGGCGGTGTTGCGCGTGTCGTTCCAGATCGCGTCGATGCGGCCGTTGGGCGCCACCGACATCGTGCCGAACCACTGCCAGGCTCCGTTGTTCGTGGGATCGTCGTTCACGCGCACGGGCGAGCTCCACGTCGCGCCGTTGTCCGTGCTGCGCACGAAATGGACGTCGAGCGGATCCGGTCCGGGCGGATCCACCGAGCACAGCATGTAGACGTAGCCCGCGGTCGGTCCGCTCGAGCGATCGACGGCCAGCTCGACCTGTCCGAGCAGCCCGCCCGGGTTGGGAGAGCCGGAGCCTTGGTAGTAGACGAGGGACCCTCCCAGGTCGACCAAGGTGGAGAGATCGAAGCTCGGCGTCACCCCGGCGTTCTTGGCGTTGCTCGAGCGCGCCGCCACGAACACGGAGTAGCTCTGCGAGGACCGGCCGCCGACGAACAGGGTGCCGTTCGAGGTGACGTCGAGGGTTCCCCAGATCGGACGGTTGGGGACGGACACGGGGAGCGAGAAGGACTGGGCGCCGTCGGTCGAGCGGCTGAACGTATCGTTGCCGCAGCAGTTGGCGAACACGCTCCAGGCCGTGTAGACGTGGCCGGCTCCCTGGCCCGCGGTCCGGTCGATCGTCATCCACGCCTTGTCCCCGCCGTAGGCAGGCACGGCAGGTCCCCAGGTGACACCGTGGTCGGTCGATTTGAAGACGGCGCAAGCGTACGCGCTGCCCACGACGCTCAGGCTGTTGTAGTAGAAGTTCCCGCTCGCATCGGAATCCAGCACCGGGTCGCTGCGGAAGACTCCGGGCTCCAGGACCCCCGGAAACGTCCACGCCCGTCCGCCGTCCTGCGAGTGGGCCCAGCCCGCCTGGCGGAAGTTCGAGCTGGTCGTGTCGAACTGGCGCCATCCGATCGCGAGGCGGCTCGGGTTCGTCGGATCGACCGCGATCGACGGCTCGTTGGCGGCGTCGCCCGGGATGTTGGCGCCGTTGGCATCGACGTTCACCTGGAAGCTCGCGAACGAGGCGCGCTGCACCGGCGCTCGCCGCGGCAAGCCGGAGAGCCGCGGAGCGGGGATGCCCGGCGGATCGTCGGGCCGCTCGATACGCACCCTGCCGGGGTCTTGGAATCCCGGGGTCTGCGCGAGGTCCGTCTCCGATTGACTTCCTGCGACCCAGACCGCCACCCCGGCACCTGCGACGACCATCCAGTGAACCCAAGCGGGCGCTTCCATCCCAACTCCTTCTCGCGGTCGTGCGACGAGCCGTGCAGCGGGCAATCGCGCTCGAGTGCATTCCGCGAGGGCATTCTACCGCCCGATGGGAGAGGATCCTTGGTCCAAGGGCGTGCAGGAGCCCGGGAACTTCCGGCTCGGCGATTCTGCGCACGGCGCTGCGTCGCGCGCCTGAGCCTCACGCAGCCGGCGGCCAGGCGATCTCCGCCACGACCGGCAGGTGGTCGGACGCGCGCCGCGCGGCGGGACTCTGGTGCGCGCGCAGGCGGATCAACAGGCTCGGCGGGTGGATCCAGATCCGGTCGAGTGGGAGCAGCGGGAACCGCGCCGGCCAGGAGCGCGCGAGCGGCGCGTGGCCCAGCCGGTCCGTGATCGGGACGAGCGGAGCGCGCTGGAGCGGCGTGTTGAAGTCGCCGAGCAAGGCCAGCGGCCCGTCGAGGTGCTCGACGCGCTCGGCGATCCAGCCCACTTGCCTCCAGCGCTCGCGGCGCGAGAGGCCGAGGTGCGTGCACAAGATGCGCAGCGGTGTCCCCGGCGTGTCGAGCCGCGCCTCGATCAGGCCGCGCGGCTCGCGGCCCTCGACGGCCAGCGCGTGGCGGTCGAGCGCGAGCACGGGGAAGCGCGTGAGGAGCGCGTTGCCGTACCGCTCGCCCCGGGCTCGCAGCGTGGGCCCGAGCAGGCATTCGTGCCCTTCGAGGCTCGCGAACAGCTCCAGCCGGCGGGTGTCCACCGGGTCCAGCCCGGGATCGTAGACCTCCTGCAGCGCGACGACGTCGGCCTCCAGCTCGGCGATCACCGCCAGGGCGCGCGCCGCGTCGCGCCGGCCGCGCCGGTCGACCCAGCCGTGGACGTTGTAGGTCGCGAGCACGAGCCGCCACGGCTCGGCGCTCAAAGCTGCTCCTTGAGGAGCCACGCGGCCGCGTCGCCGAGCTTGTGGAGCTTCCCGCGGCGAGCCCATTCCTCGGACCGGATCCGGCGCGCGTGGACCAGGTCGCGCTCGAAGACCTCCTCCAGCGCGCGCGCGAAGGCCGGATCGGAGATCCCGAGCGTCGCCTCCTCGTTGATCTCGAACGAGCGGTCGTCGAAGTTGGCCGAGCCGATCGCCGACCAGGCGCCGTCGACCGTCATGACCTTCTGGTGCAGGAGCGTGCGGTGGTACTCGTAGATTTCGACGCCGGCCTCGATCAGCGCGCGATATCGGCGGTGGCTCGCGTGCTGCACCAGCGCGTTGTCAGAGGCCCCCGAGCTCGGGACCATGAGCCGCACGCGCACGCCGCGCTGGACGGCTTCGCGCAGCGCGGCGACGTCGTCGGGATCGGGCAGGAAGTAGGGCGACTGGATCAGGAGCTGCTCGCGCGCGGAGCGGATCGCGAGCAGATGGAGCAGCTTGAGGCTGGAGGGCTTGCCCTGCGGGTTGACGTACGTCAAGTGCGCCGACACGTTGCCGCACGACTCGAGGGCGGGGAAGGCCCCCTCGCCCGCCGGCACCTCGCCGGTCTCCTCGATCCAGCCCTCGCAGAAGGCCGCCTGGAGCTGCGCCACGACCGGGCCCTCGACACGCACCGAGAGGTCGCGCACCTCGTCGGGCCCGCGCGCGTCGCCGCGCCAGGCGTCGACGATGCAGTGGCCACCGATCAGTCCGATCCGCCCGTCGAAGACGGCGATCTTGCGGTGGTCGCGCTGGTTGATGCGCCCGAGGTTCTCGACGCGGAAGCGGTGGAAGCGCTCGACGCGGCATCCCGCTTCGCACATCGCGCGCAGGTCGCGCGGGTCCGCCCGGCGGCTGCCGCTGCCGTCCAGGAGGACGCGGACGGTGAGGCCGTCGCGGGCGCGGCGCGCCAGCTCCATCGCCAGGCGGTGCGAGATCTCGCCCTTCTTCCAGAGGAAGGTCTCGAAGTGGATCGTCGTGCGGGCGCGCGCCAGCTCCTCGAACAGCGCCCCGAAGTAGCCGTCGCCGTTCTCGAGGAGCTTCACGGAGTTCCCGGAGACCAGCGTCCCGTGGCTCAGGCTGACCAGGGAAGGCAGCAGCTCTCCGTCACTGCCGACCTGGAGCCGGGCCCGGCGGCGGCGCTTGAGGGACCACACCATGACCACCAGGCCGACGATCACCGCGAGCTGGATCGCGATCAGGGCGCTTGTGAACGAGGTGACGGCGGCGAGGGCGGGCATGGCCGTCCCTACGCTCCAGGGGGCCCGGGATGCCGGCTGCCGGTGGGCTTGCACGAGGCTTTCGGCGGGCTGAGGGTTCCGAAAGGTCGGCTCCCGCCAGGGCTCTCCGCGGGGTAGCTTGGTCCCGTGCGCGCGAGAGCCTTCGCCCGCTCGGCGCTCGTCGTGGCCGCGCTGCTCGCGGTCGTCGCCGTCGTGCTCAGGATCGACCGGCGCGAACCCGCGCCCGCGGCTCCGGCAGCGGTCCAAGGATCCGTGGGATCGAGTACCCCTCCGGCGCGATGGCTGGAGCACGGCCCTGCTCCGGCCGCGCCCGACGAGCGCGAAGCGGTGCTCGACACCCGGCATCCGGCGAGCCCGCCGAAGCTCGTCATCACCGGCCGCGTCCTGAACGCCGGCTACCCCGACCCTGAGGCCGAGCCGACGCCGGCCGCGGGCTCGACGGTGAGGGTCAGCCTCTCCAGCTCGCCGCCCACCGAGAAAGGGCACGAGGCGACGACCGATCCCGAGGGACGGTTCCGGATCGAGCGCGCGGATCCCGGCAAACGCCGGCTCGGGGTGAGCGTGTCCGCCGACGGCGACGAGCGCTACCGTTCGGCGAACGCCAGGCGCGATCTCCGCGCCGGCGATGACCCGGCGATCGACGTCGTCCTGCGGCGCGTCGAGCACGGAGCCCTTCACGGGCGCGCCGTCGGCGGATCCGGCGAGCCGCTCGCCGGGGTGCTCCTCGCGCTCGCGCCGAACAGGCCGGGGAGCGAACGCCGCGAGACCTTCTCGGGGCCCGACGGCCGTTTCCGCTTCGAGTCTGCCGTTTTCGGACGACTCGCAGCGTCCCTCGAGGGCTACGCGCTGCTCGAGCGCCTGGAGCCTCGCATGCTCCAGACGGGTGGCTGGGAGGAGATGCTCGTCGTCCTCGTGCCCACCAGTCGGCTCACCGTGCTCGTCGCGGACTCTTCCGGGAACGCGCGCGCCGGCGTCGCCGTGAGCGTCGCGCCCGCGCCGACCGAGCTGGAGCGGCCAGCCGGCGAAGGTTGGGGGTCGAACCCGGCGACGCTGCGCGCCCAGAGCAACGTCCTCGGCGAAGCCACATTCGATCCGGTCTGGTCCGGGAAGCGCCTGCGCGTCGAGGTCGGCGGGCGCGGCTCGTCGCTCGCGACCGAGCGCGCCGCGGGAGGGGAGCTCGTTTTCGACGAAGGTCGCACCGGCGATCCGATCGTCGTTCCGGTGCGCGGCGATCTGGTGCTCGTCGCACGCCTAGCGCCCGAGATCGTGCTGCGCGGCCGCGTGCTCTCGGCCGCGCGCGAGCCCGCCGCGGGAGCCCGGATCCAGGTGAACGCCCTCGAGAGGCACAGGGGATCCTTCCGTGGGGCTCCGCTGGAGACCCGAGCGGACGGCGAGGGTCGCTTCGAGCTCGCGCTCGCCGGCGCCCGCGGGCGACAGACGGTCCTCGCGGCCGACGGCGCCGCCCCCGCTGGAACCTTCCTGGCGAGCGGGGAACCGATGCGGAACGCGGCCATGGTGGTCGTCGATCCCGCCGAGGCCCACGGCGGCGAGATCGAGGTCGAGCTGGTCTTGGAGCCCCTGCTCTCGATCACGGGGGTCGTGAATCGCGAGAACGGGAACCCGGCACGCGGCCACGTACGCGCCGTGCCGGCCGGCGCAGGGTACGCGGCGGAGACCAGCTTCGGCGTCCGCTACTACGCCGACATCGACGCCAAGGATGGATCCTTCGAAATCTCGTCGTTGCCGGAGGGTACGTACGATCTATTCGTCCCGTATCAGATCGAAGATCCGACCAGCATCGCGATCAGGCCTGCAACGGTTTGGAGCCATCGCCGCGGGGACGCACGGGCTCGAGCTGGTGCTCCGCGATCGGGGCCGGTGACGAGGACGACTTCGGCCTGCACCAGTTCGGCTTCTACTCGACGGACGAGACGACAGCGCACGACGTGCCTACGATGGAGAGCGGCTGGACCACGATCGGGGTCGAAGCCTTCGCGCAGACTGGCCGCCAGGGCCAGGCGTACTTCCCGGTCTCGACCGGCAGGATCTGGCTCGCGCCCGGCGAGTACGAGCTCACCTTCGACCTCGTGCCGATGACGCGGCTCGAGGGGCGCGTGCTCGGTGCCGAAGGCCAGGATCTTGCCCTGTCGCTGATCGCAGTGGACGGCGGCCTCGTGCCGCTGGCCGGCGGCGGCGGCGGCCCGCCGCGGCGGGTGCTCCCCCTGCGCGCCGACGGCTCGTTCCGGGTCGCCGGGGTCCCGGCCGCGCCGCTTCGGCTGCGCATCGGCACGCCCCAGGAGCTCGCGCGCGGCGGGTTCCAGCGCGAGATCGCGCTCACGCTGCGGCCGGGCGAGAACGAGCCGATCGAGGTGAAGGGCCTGTAGAACCCGCACCGCAGGGGGCTATCCTCGGCCGGCGATGATCCAGGTCGAGGACGTCTCCAGGAGCTACGGCCGCGTGCTGGCCGTCGACCGCGCCTCGTTCGGGATCCGCGAAGGCGAGATCGTCGGCTTCCTCGGGCCCAACGGGGCCGGCAAGAGCACGCTCTTGAAGCTGATCTCGACCTGGCTCGAGCCCGACTCGGGACGGATCCGCGTCGCCGGGCACGACACGCGCGACGAGCCGCTCGCGGTGCGGCGCGCGCTCGGATACCTCGCCGAGCACAACGCGCTCTACGAGGGCATGCGCGTGCGCGGCTACCTCGAGTTCGTCGGCCGTGTGCGCGGGCTGGGGAGGGCGCGCCTGGCCGAGCGCATCGCCTGGGTGAACCAGCGCTGCGGCCTCGAGGCGGTGCTCGCGCGGCGCATCCACGAGTGCTCGAAGGGCTACCGCCAGCGCGTCGGCGTGGCAGCGGCGCTGCTCCACGACCCGCGCGTGATCCTGCTCGACGAGCCGACCCACGGCCTCGATCCGCTGCAGGTGGTCGCCTTCCGCGACTTCGTGCGCTCGCTCGCGCCCGGCCGCGCGATCCTCTTCTCCAGCCACATCCTGAGCGAGGTCCTGACGATCTCCGAGCGCGCCCTGGTGATCCAGCGCGGCCGGCTGATCCTCGACGAGGACGTGGGCTCGCTGCAGCGGCGCGCCGCCGAGCGAGCGACCTCGGTCGAGGAGCTGATCCTCGATCACGTGCGCGGAAGCGCGACCGGCGCCGCGGCTCCTGTTGCGGAGGCCGGAGCGCGATGAGCCGAGCCGCGAGCGGGAAGCGGCCGTCGGCCCGAGAGTTCGCCCGCGGCGTGCGCGCCATCGCCGCACGCGAGCTGGGGGCCTACTTCGACTCGTCCATCGCCTACGTCTACACGATCGCCTTCGCCGTGCTCGCCAACTCGGTCTTCATGAACGAGTTCTTCCTGGCCGGCACCGCCGACATGCGCGGCTGGTTCGAGCGCATGCCGCTCTTCTTCGCCGTCTTCCTGCCGGCCGTGAGCATGCGCCTGTGGGCCGAGGAGCGGCGCCAGCGCACGATCGAGCCGCTGCTCACGCTTCCGATCGTCCCATTGCAGGCCGTGCTCGGGAAGTACGCGGCGGCGCTCGCGCTGCTCGGGGTGTTCCTCGCCTCGTCGCTCCCGATCGTGGTCATGCTCGTCGCCCTCGGACGCCCGGACCTGGGGCAGATCGCATCCGGCTACCTCGGCCTGATCGGCCTCGGCGCGCTGCTCCTGGCCGCGGGCGCGCTGCTCTCGGCCCTCTCGGGCGACCAGATCGTCGCCTTCGTGACCGCCTCCCTCGCCGCCTTCGCGCTCGTGCTCTCGGGCGAGCCGCGCGTCGTCGCCGTGCTCGACGGCCTTGCGCCCGCCCTCGCCGCCGGCACGCACCTACGCGACACGCTGTCGGCGATGCCGCACTTCGAGGCGTTCCTGGCCGGCAGCGTGAGCCTGGCCGCCGTGCTCTACTTCGTGCTCTTCAGCGCGCTGTTCCTCTGGACCAACGCGCTCCTCCTGGCCCGGGCCCGCACGTGAGAGGGCGGCGGTTCGCGCTCGGCTTGGCGCTCCTCCTGGCGCTGCAAGTCCTCTGCGCCGCGCTCGCCGTGCGCGTCGCCCGCCACGCCCGCGGCGCGCGAGTGGAGCTGTCGCGCTTCGCGCGCTTCGAGGTCGACCCAGCGCTGCGCGCGCGGCTGGCCGCGTCGCCGGACGAGGTCTTCCTGACGCTCTTCCTCAGCCCGCGCCACGCCCTGCCCTCGCACATGCGCGGGCTGGAGAGCGACGTGCTGGCGTTGCTCGAGGAGCTGCGCTCGGCCTCCGCGGGGCGGCTCGACTTCCAGGTCGTCGATCCCGCGAGCGACCCCGACCTCGAGCGCTACGCCGCGCGGCGGCGGGTGGCGCCGTCGCGCGTGCGCTCGATCGAGCGCGACGGCTGGAGCGAGCGCACGGTCTGGGCGAGCCTGGAGATCTCGAGCGGCGCGCACGCGCCGGCGGTGATCAACGGCCTCGAGCCGCAGGACCTGCCGCGCCTGCAGGCGCTCGTCGCGGCGCACCTCGACGCGATGGAGCGCCCGCTCCGGCCGCGCATCGCGCTCGCCGCGCCGCCCGGGAGCTGGGGCGAGCTGGAGGCCGCGCTCGCCGAGCGCGGCGAGGTGA
>DATKBQ010000182.1:0-17668 GCA_035546375.1 Planctomycetota bacterium
CGCTCGCCGCCGAGCAGGCGGCGGTTCACCAGCGGGTTCCACAGGGGCCAGCCGAGCACGAACGCCCACGACACCATCAGGAACACCTCGGGCGCCGAGAGCGACGCGAACAGCGGCCAGCTCGCGCGAGCGACGAGCTCCGCGCGCCCATCCTCCGCCGAGCGCCGCGCGGCTTCGGCCAGCTCCAGCGCACGCTCCCCCGCGCGTCGCGCCCCGTCCGTTCGCCGGGCGCGGCCCTCGTCGAGCAAGCCTTCGACCGCCTCGAGGTAGCGCTCGACGTGCCCGCGCCGCTCGCGCGGGAGCGAATCGCGCAGCGTCCGCCCGCGCCTGCGCGCCGCCGAGGCCTCGGCCTCGAGCGCCTGAGCCCAGCTCGAGGTCGACCCCTGGGCGCGCCGGGCGAGATAGGACTCCTCCGTCTCCGCCGCGACGAGCGCCAGCGCGCGCGTCACGCCGACCAGCTCGCGCTGCGCGGCCGCGAAGGCTCCGCGGTCGATCCCCTCCATGTAATACGGGCGGTCGCTGGCGATCAGCGGCGCGTAGATCGCGCTCGCGTAGAGCAGCGCGAGGAGCGCGGCGGCGAGCTTGAACAGCGGCCGGCGCCCGAGCTGCGCGAAGACGACGTCCCACGCGTCGGCCGGCGGCCCGGCGCGGGCGGCCGGCTCAGCCATAGCGGATGCGCGGATCGACCAGCGCGTAGGAGAGGTCCGAGAGCAGGACCCCCACGAGCGTCAGGAGCGCGGAGAAGGTGGTCGTCGCCATGATCACGTTGAAGTCGCGCCTCAAGAGGCCCTCGTAGGCGTACTTGCCCATGCCCGGGATGTCGAAGATCGTCTCGACCACGATCGAGCCGGCGATCAGGACCGGCAGGATCGACGCGAAGAGCGTGAGCACCGGGATCAGCGAGTTGCGCAGCGCGTGGACGAGCACCACCCTCCGCTCGGCCACGCCCTTGGCCCGCGCGGTGCGGATGAAGTCCGCGCCCAGGACCTCGATCATCCCGGCGCGCATCTGCCGCGAGAGGTAGGCGAGCCCGCCGTAGGTCAAGGTCGCGATCGGCAGCAAGACGTGCAGGAAGGTGTCCCAGGCGTAGGCGAGCGGACCGAGCGAGGCGGCGTCCTTGTCGTGCAGGCCGATCACCGGCAGCCAGCCGAGCCCGGCGGAGCCGAAGGCGAGCACCAGCATCAAGGCGGCCCAGAAGGCGGGGATCGAGTAGAGCAGGAACAAGCCCGTGGTCAGCGCGGCGTCGGCGGCGCTGCCGCGGTGCGTCGCGGACCAGATCCCGATCGGCAGCGCGACGAGGTAGCTCAGGAGCACCGCGGCCAGCGACAGCGGCACGGTGACGCCGAGCCGCCGCCAAAGCTCCTCGACCACGCTCACGCCGGGGCGGTGCATCTCGCTGCCGAGATCGAGCGCGAGCAAGCCGTGCCACGGCCGCTCGCCGCTGCCGCCGAGCCAGCGGTGCCCGTCGCGCGCCAGGCTGAAGGGACCCAGGTAGTGCAGGTACTGGCGCCAGAGCGGCTGGTCGAGCAGGTGCCTCTGCCGGAACTTGGCGAGGCGCGCCTCGTAGTCCGCCGCACCCGAGACCTCGCCCGGCCCCGCGGATCCGACCAGGACCGTCGCCGGGTCTCCGGGCGCGAGATGCACGGCGACGAAGATCACCATCGTGATCCCGATCAGCGTCGGGACCATCCACAGGAGTCGGCGCACGAGGTAGCCGAGCAAGGTGGAGGCGGGGCCTAGTTCCCTCCGCCGCCGCCGGCGCGCGGCCAGATCGGCGCCGTCGCACCCTCTGGCACGGGTCGCGTGCCCGGCGTGCCTGCCGGGTAGTACCAGCGGCGGATCGAGTAGCCGGGGTCGATGGCGAAGGACTGGAATCCCCGCACGGCGCGACTCAGTGCGAACTTGACCGGCGAGTTGTAGTTGTAGAGGTAGGGCTGCAGCTCGTAGAGGCGCGCGTGCAGCTCGCGCCAGATCGCGGCGCGGCGCGCGGCGTCCATCTCGCGCTGGCCGCGCTCGATCAGCTCGTCCACCCGCTCGTCCGCCAGCCCGGACAGGTTCGAGCTGCGCAGCCCCGGCTTCGCCCAGCGAGAGTGGTAGGCCTGCTCGGGATCGTTCTCCAGATCGGGCACCCAGCCCAGGTTGGTGGCGTCGAACTCGCGGTCCAGGTAGCGCTGCTTGAAGGTCGCCCACTCGAACTCGCGCAGCCTCAGATCGACGCCGATCTTGCGCAGGTTCTCCTGGAAGCGCAGGCCCATGTTGCGGCTGGCGACGTTGCCGGCCGGCATGGAGAGCTCGATCGCGAGCTTCACCCCGTCCTTGTCGGCCACGCCGTCGCCGTCGCGGTCGTACCAGCCCGCTTCGGCGAGCAGCGCCGAGGCGCGCTCGAGGTCGTACTCCAGTGGGACCACGCGGTGGTCGTAGCCCGGCGAGCGGAACGGGAAGGGCCCGGTCACCTGGTTCGCGAGCCCGCGGTAGAAAGTGCGCTTGAACTCGTCGAAGTCGAAGGCGTGGGCCAGCGCGCGGCGCACGCTCAGGTCGGCGAGCTGCGGCCGCGAGAGGTTCCAGGCGATCACGCCGTAGATCCCGAGGTAGAAGTAGCCCGCATACAGCCGGCTCGTGAACTCCGGCGTCTTGGTCGCGGCTCCGAAGTAATCCTCCGACTTCACGCGGCCGAAGTAGTCCAGCTCGCCCTCGAGCAGCGCCTGGAAGGCGGTGTTGTCGGCGGCGATCAGCCGCCAGCGGATCGTGTCCACCCAGCCGGCGTGCGCCGGGTCGAAGTACTCCTCGAAGCGGCGCGCCTCGATCGACTGCTGGCCGAACTCGCTCAGGCGGTACGGCCCGAGCCCGACCCACTGGCGGTTGTGCGGGTTCTCGTTGACGTGGCGCGCTTGCTCCTCGGGAGTGAACGACTCGCGGTGGTCGGGGTTGTCGGGATCGGAGAGGTCGTAGAGGTGCGCGGGCAGGATCGTCATCTGGCCCACGGTCTTGAGCGAGAGGTAGTACTGCTCGCCGAAGACGAAGCGCACGGTGCGCGGATCGACCTCCTCGATGCCGGCCACCTTGAGGAACTGGAAGCGCTGCTCGTCGCAGTCGACGGCCGGGTTCTTGAACAGGCTCCAGGTGAAGGCCACGTCGTGCGCGTCGAAGGGATGGCCGTCGTGCCAGCGCACGCCATCGTTCAGGTGGAAGGTGACCGCCGAGTCGCGCAGCCGCTCGCGCACGTCGGCGGCGGGCACTTCGAGCGGGCCTTCGACAGGGTTGGCGGCGGAGCGCGGCGCCAAGCGCCATCCGCCGGCCGCCTCCTCCGCGCGGCCGAAGAGCACGTGGATCCGCTCGGTGCGCGGCGCGCCGGAGGACGGCTCGCCGGGCTCACGCCGGAGCGTGCGCTCGAGCTCGCGCGCCGCGGGGTAGCGCGGCGCCGCCGCCGCCTCGAGCACGAGCACGTCCTCCAGCTCCCAGCGCTCGCACAGGACCGGCTTCAGCTCCCAGGTCTCCCAGTCCTGCTCGAGCAGGCTCTCGTGCAGCTCCTGCAAGATCCGGCGGGTGACGGCGGAGTTCTCGATCGGGTAGCACAGGCTCGCCGGCAGCGACTCCAGGTGTACGATGACCCGCCCGCCGAGCGCGGGCTCCGGCAAGGGCGGACGGCGGCCGTCCGGGCCCGGCTGGTGATCGGGATGGAAGACGTCGATCGGCGCCGGGCCCGGCCCGAGCACGTCGTCGGCTCGCGGCCCGGCCGAGGCCGGGGCCTCCGCCGATGCGCGAGCGGCAGAGGCGGCGTCCGTCGGCGCCTCCGCGCTCTCTGCCCCCCGCGGCGCGACTTGCGGATCGGGCTCGGAGCACGAGGCCGCGCCGGCGGCGAGGATCGCGGCTAGGTAGAGGGCGCAGCGACTGGAGCGTCGTCCCATGGGCGGTCGCCGGCGCGCAGCGCTGCCGCTCGCGCGCGACTCGGGCAAGCTATCCCCCGCCGCGCCCACCATCAAGCCGCAACGCATTGGCTCGAAGAGACTTGCGTCGCCCTTGCACGCGGCTAGCCTGAGCCCGATGCGCGGCATGGCGGGCGGGAGGGGCGCACTGGCCTGCGCCGGGCTCGCCACCGCGCTCGGCGGCCTCCTCGCGCTGGCGCGGCCCGGCGAAGCGCCCCGCGCCGACTTCGCGTTCAACCTCGGCACGGAGGTGACTACCCTCGACCCCGGGGCGGTCACGGGCGTGCCGGAGGGCCGGGTGCTGCGGGCGCTCTTCGAGGGCCTCGTGCGCCGCGACCCGCGAACGCTCCAGCCGCGACCCGCCGCCGCCGAGGCGTGGGAGACCGACGAGAGCGGCACGGTCTACACCTTCCGCCTGCGCTCCGGCGCGCGCTGGTCGAACGGCGATCCGCTGCGCGCCGAGGACTTCGAGTGGAGCTTCCGGCGCCTGCTCGAGCCCGAGACCGCCGCGCCCTACGCCTACCTCCTGTGGCCGGTGATCGGCGCGCGCGAGTTCAACACCGGGCTCGGCGCGAACGGCGAGCCCGCCGAGCGCGATTGGGCTCGGGTGGGGATCCGCGCGCTCGACGGGCCGACGCTGCGGATCGAGCTCCGCCAGCCGTCCCCGCACTTCCTCGACGTACTCGCCTTTTACGCGATGATGCCGGTGCACCGCCCCAGCCTCGAGGCCGCGCGCGCAGGCTCGTCGCGGCGCGCCCAGGTGGACTGGCTGCGGCCGGGGCGCTTGGTGAGCAACGGCCCCTTCGTACTCGCCGGGCGGCGCATCAACGACCGGATCCGCATGACCAGGAACCCGCTCTACTGGGACGCGGACGGCGTCGCCTTCCGCACGCTCGACGCGCTGGTCGTCTCGAGCCCGAGCACGGCGCTCGACCTCTACCTGGCGGGCGAGATCGACTGGCTCGACGCGACGCTGCCGCCCGAGCTCGTGCCGCGCCTGGCGCAGCGCGAGGACTTCCACGCGGCGCCGTATCTCGCGACCTACTTCTACCGCGTGAACGTGACCCGCCCGCCGCTCGACGACCCCCGCGTGCGCAAGGCGCTGGCCCTGGCGATCGACCGCGAGGCGATCTGCTCGAAGCTCCTGCAGGCCGGCCAGCGCCCGGCGTCGTCGATGGTCCCTTGGGGCGGGATCGGCGACTACGTCGCGCCGCGGATGGATGCGGGCGGCGCCGAGCGCGCGCGCGAGCTGCTGGCGGAAGCCGGCTGGCGCGGCCCCGGCGCGCGCGAGCTGCCGCCGATCGAGATCCACTACAACACGGCCGACGTGCACCGCGACATCGCCGAGGTGGTCGCCGCGGGCTGGAAGCGCGAGCTCGGGATCGAGGTGCGGCTGCGCAACCAGGAGTGGAAGGTCTACCTCGACACCCAGTCGGGGCTCGCCTACGACGTGTCGCGCTCCTCCTGGATCGCCGACTACGCCGACCCGGCGACGTTCCTCGAGATCTTCGAGACCGGCGGCGAGAACAACCGCACCGGCTGGTCGGATGCGCGCTTCGACGCCCTGCTGGCTGCGGCGCGCGCGGAAGCGGAACCGGCGCGGCGCAACGCCCGGCTCGCCGAGGCGGAGGCGCTCTTGCTCGAGGCGCTGCCGGCGATCCCGATCTACTGGTACGTGACGCAGAACCTGGTCAACCCGCGCCTCGGCGGCTTCCATGCCAACGCCTTGAACGACCCGCTGCCCTCGAGCTGGTACTGGATGGACGATCCCGAGCTGGAGCGCCGGCGCGCCGCGCAGCCGCCGGGCCGAACGCGCGTCGCCGCTCCCGGCCCACGCGAGGGCCTGCACGCACCCGCGCACGCCGGGCTCGATCGATGAGCCGTTTCCTGCTGCGCCGCCTGGCCTGGTTCGGGGTCACGTTCTGGGCGGTGGTGACGGTCTCGTTCTTCATGATGCGCGCCGTGCCGGGCGGCCCGTTCGGCTCCGACCGCGCCCTGCCCGCGGCGATCGAGCGCGCGGTGCGCGCGCGCTACCACCTCGACTGGCCCCTGTGGCGCCAGTACCTCGACTACCTCGGACCGCTGGACCTCTCCGAGCACGGCGCGTTCGGGACGCGAGAGCGCGTCCTCGGCGGCGTGCTGGCGGGCGACCTCGGGCCCTCGCTCAAGTACCGCGACTTCACGGTGAACGACGTGATCGCGCAGTCGCTGCCGGTGTCGATGGCGCTCGGCGCGGCTGCGCTCGCCTGGGCGCTGGCCGTGGGCATCACCTGCGGCCTGCTGGCGGCCCTGCGGCCCGGGGGGCGCACCGACGCCGCGCTGCGTCTGGCCGCGTCGGCCGGCATCGCGTTGCCGAACTTCGCGCTGGCCGGCCTCCTGGTCCTGGTCTTCGTCTACTGGCTGCCGATCTTCCCCGTCGCAGGCTGGGGCTCGTGGCGCCAGCTCGCGCTGCCGGCGCTCGCGCTCGGCGCGCCGTTCGCGGCCTACGCCGCGCGCTTGACGCGCACCGGCATGCTCGAGGTGCTCTCGCAGGACTGGATCCGCGCCGCGCGCGCAAAGGGCATGCCGCCGCGAACGATCGTCTTCCGCCACGCGCTGCGCGGCGCGCTGCTGCCGGTCGTCTCCTGGCTGGGTCCGGCGGCGGCGGGCGTCTTGACCGGCAGCCTGGTGATCGAGCAGATCTTCCACGTGCCGGGCACCGGCTCGCACTTCGTGAACAGCGCCCTCAACCGCGATTACACGCTCGCCATGGGCGTGACGATCGTCTACATGGTGCTGGTCTACGGCTTCAACACGCTGGTCGACGTGACCTACGCGCTGCTGGACCCGCGCGTGAGGCTTGGCGCGCGCTCGTGAAGGCGGCGCTGGGGAGCGGCGGCGCGCGCTGGGCGCTGGGATTCCTGGCGCTGCTCGCGGCGCTGAGCTTGTTGGCGCCGCTCCTGCCGCTGCCTTCGCCCATCGCGCTCTCGCTGCGCGGCGAGCCCGGGCCGCCGGTCGCTCCGTGGGAAGAGCTCGGCGGCGAGGGCTTCCGCGCCGAGTACTGGCCGCTCGGCCCGCTCGACCGCCGGCTGGTCGAACTGCGCCGCTCGCTCTTCGGCGCCTGGCAGAGCGGGCCGTGGCTCGGCACGGACTCCAAGGGACGCGACCTCCTCTCGCGCCTGGTGTGGGGCAGCCGGACGTCGCTGGCGGTGGGGCTGGCCGCGGCCCTTTGCAGCCTGGTGATCGGCGTCCTCTACGGCGCGCTGTCGGGGCTCGCCGGCGGGCGCGTCGACGAGGCGATGATGCGGCTGGTGGACCTCCTGTACTCGCTGCCCTTCGTCTTCCTCGTGATCTTCGCGCTCGCGCTGCTGGAGGCGCCGCGCGGCGGATGGCCGGGGATCTCGCGCGAGCAGGTGCTCTACCTCGCGATCGGCGCGGTCGGCTGGCTGACCATGGCGCGCGTGGTGCGCGGGCAGGTCCTGAGCCTGCGCGAGTCGGAGTTCGTGAAGGCGGCCAGGGTGCTCGGCTCGTCGACGCCGCGCATCCTCGCGACCCACGTGGTGCCGAACGTCCTGCCGGTGGCCGCGGCCTACCTGACCCTGACCGTGCCGTCGGTGATCCTGTTGGAAGCCTTCCTCTCGTTCCTCGGCCTGGGCGTCGAGCCGCCGCGCGTCTCGTGGGGCCTGCTCGCGGCCGACGGCGTCTCCGCCCTCAACCGCATCCAGGTCTCGTGGTGGCTGATCGTGTTCCCCTCGGCGGCGATCGCGGCGACGCTCCTCGCCCTGAACGTGCTCGGCGACGCGCTGCGGGACGCGCTCGACGTGCGCGGGCGAGGGGGAGTCTGATGGCGCTCCTCGAGGTGGACGGGCTGCGGGTGCGCTTCGAGCGCTCCGCCGTCGACGGCGAGCGCATCCGGCCCGTCGACGACGTCTCGCTGCGGCTCGAGCCGGGGGAGGCGTTGGGGCTGGTCGGCGAGTCGGGCTCGGGCAAGAGCATGACCGCCCTGGCCCTGATGGGGCTCCTGCCGCGCGGCGCGGTGCTCGAGGGCGGATCCGTGCGCCTGGGAGGACGCGAGCTGCTCGCGCTCCCCGAGCGCGAGCTACGCCGCCTGCGCGGCGATCGGATCGCAATCGTCTTCCAGGATCCCTCCGGCGCGCTGAACCCCTACCTGCCGGTCGGGCTGCAGCTCGCGGAGGTGCTCGAGGAGCACCGCGGCATCGCGCGGCGCGAGGCGCTGCGGCGCTCGGCGCGCGCGCTCGGCGAGGTCGGGATCCCGGATCCCGAGGCGCGGCTCGCGGCGTACCCGCACGAGCTCTCGGGCGGCATGCGCCAGCGCGTCGCCATCGCCATGGCGCTCCTGTGCGAACCCGAGATCCTGATCGCCGACGAGCCGACGACGGCGCTCGACGCGACGCTGCAGGCGCAGGTGCTCGAGCTCTTCGCCCAGGCGCGCCGCGCGCGCGGCACGGCGCTGCTCCTGATCACCCACGACCTGGGCGTCGTCGCGCGCTCCTGCGACCGCGTCAGCGTGATGTACGCAGGCCGGTTGGTGGAGACCGCCGAGCTGCGCGAGGTCTTCGCTCGGCCGCTGCACCCCTACACGCTCGGGCTCCTGGAGAGCGCGCCGAGGCTCGCCCGCGAGGGCGGCGCGCGGCCGGAGCTGCCGTCGATCCCGGGCCTGCCGCCCGACCTCGCGCGCCTGCCCGCGGGCTGCGCGTTCCATCCGCGCTGCTCGTTCCGGATCGAGCGCTGCGGGCGCGAGCGACCGTCGCTGCAGCCCTTCATGGAGCGGCCGCGCGATGCGGCGGGCGGCGTCCGTCGGCTGGACGGGCCCCGCCGCGCAGCCTGCCACGAGAAGGAGCGGCTCGGTGCGCTCGCGCGGCCGCAGGTGCCCGCGTGAAGCCGCCGCTGCTCGAGGTGCGCGGGCTGGTCAAGCACTACGACGCCGGCAGGCAAGCGGGCGGCGGCGAGCGGAGAGCCGTCCGCGCGCTCGACGGCGTCTCCTTCTCGCTCGAGCGCGGCGAGACGCTCGGCCTGGTCGGCGAGTCGGGCAGCGGGAAATCGACGCTCGCGCGAACGGTCGTCGGCCTCGAGGCGCCGACCGCCGGCTCGGTGCGTCTCGACGGCCTCGAGCTCGCGAGCCTCACGCGCCGTGGCTGGCTCCCCCACCGGCGCCGGCTGCAGATGGTCTTCCAGGATCCGTACGCCTCGCTCGACCCGCGCCAGCGCGTGCTCTCGATCCTCGCCGAGCCGCTGGCGATCCACCGCACGGTCGCGCGCCGCCAGCGGCGCGCTCGCGTGCTCACGCTCCTGGAGGCCGTCGGTCTCTCGCCGCGCGTCGCCGACCTGCGCCCCGACGAGCTGTCGGGCGGACAGCGCCAGCGCGTCGCCCTCGCCCGCGCGCTGGCGCTCGAGCCCGAGATCGTGATCCTGGACGAGCCGGTGAGCGCGCTCGACGTTTCCGTGCAGGCGCAGATCGTCAACTTGCTCGCCGACCTGCAGCGCCGCTTCCAGCTCGCCTACCTGTTCGTCGCCCACGACCTCGCCCTCGTGCGCCACTTGTGCGACCGCGTCGCCGTCCTCTACCTCGGCCGGATCGTGGAGAGCGCGGACTGCCGCCAGCTCTTCGGCGACCCGCGCCATCCCTACACGCGCGCGCTGCTCGACGCGGCGCCGCTCCTCGACCCCGAGCTGGAGGCCCGCCGCGAGCGCCGGGCGCTGCCGGGCGAGCCGCCCTCGCCCCTCGCTCCGCCGTCCGGCTGCGCGTTCCACCCGCGCTGCACCGAGCGCGCCGCCGTGGCAGGCGAACGCTGTCGGATCGAGCGGCCGGAGCTGGCGCCGGTCGGAGCGGGGCGCCTGTGCGCGTGTCACCTGCAGCACGCGTGAGCGCGGTCGAGCCGGCGCCGGTTCTCCCGGGAGCCTCGTCGAGGCCTGGACTCGATCACTCGCCGCTGACGTGCACCGTCAGCCGCCGCGAATGCCCGCGCGCGCGGTGCTCGGCCAGGTAGATCGCCTGCCAGGTCCCCAGCGCGAGCCGCCCGCCGGCGACCGGGATCGTCTCGCTCGTGCGCGTCACCGCCGAGCGCAGGTGCGATGGCATGTCGTCGGGCCCTTCGGCGGTGTGGGTGTAGCGCGGATCGCCGTCCGGCGCGAGGCGCTCGAGCCAGGCGAAGAGGTCCTCGCGCACGGCCTCGTCGGCGTTCTCCTGGATCAGGAGGCTGCAGGAGGTATGCGGGCAGTAGACGATGCAGAGCCCGGTGCGGACGCGCGATTCGCCGACGATCCGCGCGACGTCGCGGGTGACGTCGACCATCGTCCGGCCGCGGGTGCGGACCTCGATCGTCTCTTGGTGCTGCACGGCGCCTCGGCGAGATGTCTCACGAGCAAGCTTACAGGGGCGCGCTTCGCGCGCTTCGGCGGCCGAGTACGGCCGCCGGATTCCGTGCGCTCAAGCGGCCGAAGACGGCCGCTTATCGCGCCCGGAATTCAGGTAGAAGAGCTTCGCGCCCACCGGGCAGCGTCATGCCACCCGCCCCATCCGTCGCCAAGGATAGGGGCAGCATGACGCCGCCCCGTGGGCGCGAAGCTCTACTAGGAAACTCCAGGCTTGCCTGCGATGGGTAGGGATCCCCGACGCCGAACCCTGCCCTGGAAGTGGTCAACGTCCGCCCGGTTTCATCCATCGTGGTCGGTCGCGACCGGTGGGAACTTCTACCTGAATTCCGCGGTAGGTTCGGCCGTCTGCGGTCGAACCGGACGCGGAATCCGGCGGCCGTACTCGGCCGCCGAAGCGCGCGAAGCGCGCCCCTGCACCGCCTGCGTGTCCTTTTCGTGCAGTCCGCCCGCGAGATCATGGCAGGCAGCCGTTCGCGAATGTCGGATCAGGTTGCTCACCGTTCGCCACCGCTCGTCGAAGGGTGATGTTCGCCGCGGCCCGTGCGAGCGAGGACCGCTCGTTACAGCTCTCCCGAGCTACAGCGTAGCCGACGGCGGCAGGGCCGCCATCACCCGACACGAGCGCGTCTTCACGATCAGGAAGACCTGCCGGGCCGTCTCCAGACCCAGCTCGCGCGTCGATTCCGGCGTCAGCTCGACCGAGATCGGATCGACGCCGGGCCCCAGCTCGGCGGTCATCAGCACGCGGCCCTCGCGCTGGACGATGTCGCGCACCCGCGCCGGCAGGACATTTCGCGCCGACAGTCCCTCCGGCCGCCGCGTCGCCACGAGCACGTCATCAGCGCGCAGCGCGACGACTGCACGTCCACCGGGCTCGAGGCCGGGCGCCGGCACCTCGAGCTTCACCCCGGCGCCCAGCTCGAGCGTCGCGCTCGCGCCGCGCACCGCGCCCACGCGGCCGCGCAGCACGTTCTCGACCTCCGCGCCCACGGCCGGCGCGCCCTCGGCGCCGGCGAGCACCTCCGCCGGGCGGCCGCGCGCGACCTGGCGGCCCTCGCGCAGGACGCACACCACGTCGCACAGGACCCCCACCTCGAGCGGGTCGTGCGATACGAGCACCATCGGCGTGCCGAACTCCTCGCGCACGCGCAGGATGTACGGCAGGATCCGCCTGCGCAGGGGCAGGTCGAGGGAGCCGAGCGGCTCGTCGAGCAGCAGGAGGTCGGGTCCCGAGCCCAGCGCGCGCGCGAGGGCGACTCGCTGGCGCTCGCCGCCCGAGAGAGTCGCCACGCTGCGTTCGAGGAGCGGATCGAGCTCGAGCACCCGCGCGGCGCGCTCGAGGATCCCCCCACGAGCGGCGCCGCTGGCTCGGGCGCCGCCGGCGGCGATGTTCTCGCGCACGCTCCAGTGCTCGAAGAGCAGCAGGTCCTGGGGTACGTACCCGACGCCGCGCCGCTCGGGCGCGAGGTCGATCCCGCGCGAGCTGTCGAAGAGCGTCCGGCCGCTCAGGCGCACGATCCCCTCGCTCGGCCTGCGCCAGCCTGCGACCACCTCGAGCGCGCTGGTCTTCCCCGCGCCCGACGGGCCGAAGAGCCCGAGGGCATCCGCGTCGCTCGCCAGGTCGAGCTCGAGCTCGAATCCGGCCAAGCGCACGCGCAGGCGAAGCTCCAGCCGCGCGCTCACGCCGCCGGCCTCCGCGAGCGCAGCAGCGCCTCGACCGACCACACCGTGGCGAAGGCGAGCAGCGTGCTGAGGCCGATCATCGCCAGCGCGCGCCCGCCTCGGCCGAGCTGGATGTCCTCGAAGATCGCGATCGAGAGGGTCTGCGTCCGCCCGGGGATGCTGCCGGCGACCACCACGGTGGCGCCGAACTCGCCCAGCGCCCGGCCGAAGCCCAGGAGCGCGGCCGCGGCCAACCCCCCGCGCGCGAGGGGGAGCGTGATCCGGCGCAGGACCTGCGCCCGCGAGAGCCCGAGCGAGCGCCCCATCAGCTCGAGCCGCGCGGGCACGCCCTCGAAGGCGACGCGCGCCGTGCGCGCCACCAGCGGCAGCGCCATGGCGGCCGACGCGATCACCGCGCCGCGCCAGGTGAGGATCACGTCCGGATCGAAGCCGAGAACGCGTTGTCCGAGCGGGCCGTCGCGCGCGAAGAGCCTGAGAACCAGGTAGCCCACGGCCGTCGGCGGCAGGACGAGCGGCAGAGCGACGAAGGTCTCGACCGCGCTCTTGCCTGGGAAGTCCGAGCGCGCGAGCAGCCGGCCGAGCGCCACGCCCGGCAAGAGGACCAGCGCCGTCGCCCCCAGCGCGACCCGCAGGCTGACCGCCAGGGCCGAGAGCGCGTAGGCCGTGTCGCCGTCCATCGCAGCGCTAGCGCCCGGCCAGCAGGGTGAATCCGTGCTGCTCGAAGGCCTCCGCCGCCTGCGCGCCGGCCAGGAAGGCGGCGAAGGCGCGCGCGTCGCGCTCGCGGCCGGTGCTCCGCAGCACCGCGAGCGGGTACACGATCGAGGGCGCGTCCTGACCGGTGACGAGGAGCGACGTGCGCGCGCGCTCCGAGCGAGCGGCGTCGGTCGCGTACACGATCCCGGCCTCGGCCGCGCCCGATTCGACCAGCGCGAGCGCGGCCCGCACGTCGATCGCCGGCGCGACGCGCGGCGCGAGCGAGTCCCACAGGCCCCTTTCCTCCAGCCAAAGACGCGCGTACCGCCCCCCGGGCACGCCCTCGGTGTTCGCGAGGGCGATGCGGCGCACGGCGGGGTCGAGCAAGTCCTCCGCCGCCCGGATCCGCGGGACACCTGCAGGGAGCGGCTCGGGCTGGACGACCGCGAGGCGGTTGGAGAGCAGCGCGGCGCGCGTGCCCGCGAGCAGCAGGCCGGCGCGCTCGAGGGAATCCATCTGCGCCTCGTCCGCCGAGAGGAAGAGATCGCCGCGCGCTCCGGCCGCGATCTGCTCGGCGAGCCAGTTCGAGGCGCCGAAGACCGGCTCGAGCGGCGCGCCGCCCCCGCGCTCCCACATCGGGGCGATCTCGACGAGCACGTCGCGCAGGCTGGCGGCCGCGAAGATGCGCAGCGGCTCGCGACCGCCCCCGCAAGCGATCGCCGGCGCGACGGCGAGCGCGAGGACTGCGATGCGAGAGCGAGTCCTCATGGCTTGCCGACCAGCACTTCGGTGGCCTTGATGATCGCGACTGCGGAGCCACCGATCGCGAGTCCGAGCCGGTCGACGGAATCCGTGGTGATCACCGAGCCGATGCGCACGTCGGGCGCGACCTCGATCACGAGCTTCGACATCACGTCGCCTCGCGTGAGCTGGACGATGCGGCCCGGGAAGCGGTTGGTCGCGCTGAGCGCGCCGAGGTCGAGCTCGGGACGGCGGTAGGCGGCTTCCAGCAGGTCGGCCAGGAAGCGCACGGGGTCGCGCGTGGTGCCGCGGGTCTCGAACCGCGCGCCGCGCTCGGCGGCCTGGGCGAAGGCGCTCAGGAGGGCGCGGTGGTGCTCGCCAGGGCTGGAGATCCCGCGCTCCCACTTGCTCACGGTCATCGCGTGCGTGCCGAGCAGGCGGGCTAGCTGGGACTGGCTCAGGCCCAGGGAGAGGCGCAGGGAGCGGGTTTGTATAAGCTATAGCTTAGTATACTAAGCACGCTGGAGGCTCCGGATGCTGGCGAGGGAACAGGATCCAGATGGTCTAGGCGCCGCAGGCCCTACAGGGGCGCCCTCCGGGCGCTTCGGCGGCCGAGTACGGCCGCCGGCCTCCGCGTCCGGATCAGCCGCTCGAGCGCTGATCCTCCCGCGGAGGTCAAGGGCAGAGCTTCGCGCCCGAATGGGAGGACGAGGTGGCAAGTCATCGCCACGCGACCAAGACGAAGGCGGAAGCACGTAGCCTGCCCGTCATTCGTCGGGGAGTGAACAAGGACGACTTCTCACGCGGCACGTCCCCGCGTCGCCATCATGAGCACCTTCGGGCGCGAAGCTCTTCTGACTGAATTCCGCGGGAGGTTCGGCGCTCGAGCGGCCGAACCGGACGCGGAATCCGGCGGCCGTACTCGGCCGCCGAAGCGCGCGAAGCGCGCCCCTGCACGCTTGCTCCTGCGGCGATACTCATCCCCCTCGAACACGCCGAAGCTCCGATCTCGCCTACCCCCGCGCCCGCAATCTCACGCCCACCACTCGTAACCTCCCCCATGCCCACCCCCCCTCCCCGCCGCGTCGCCATCCTCGCCGGCGCCCGCACCCCCTTCGTCCGCTCCGGCAAGGCCTTCGCCCACCTCTCCCCTCTTCGACTCGCCCTCCCCGCCGTGCGCGGCCTGATCGAGCGGCACTCCATCGACCCTTCCCGCCTGGACAGCCTCACCTTCGGCGCCGTCGTCGCCGAGCCCGGCAAGCCCAACCTCGCGCGCGAGATCGTCCTCGAGGGCTCGTTGCCGCGCTCGATCGAGGCGCAAACGATCTCCTCCTACTGCATCACCGGCCTGCGCACGGTCGTCTCCGTCGCCGATGCGATCGCGCTCGGGCGCATCGAGGCCGGGATCGCCGGCGGGGTCGAGTGGCTCTCCGGCGCCGATCCGGCGACCTTCCGCGAGCCGACGACCGGCCTGAGCATGGGCGAGCACATGGAGATCACCGCGTGCGAGTGGTCGATCCCGCGCGAGCGCCAGGACGAGGTCGCGCTCGCGAGCCACCGAAACGCCGTCGCCGCGCGCGGGATCCTTGCGCACGAGATCGTGCCGCTCGAGGGCGTCGAGCGCGACACGGGGCCGCGCGAGGACACATCCCCGGCGGCGCTTGCGGCGCTGAAGCCCGCCTTCGACCCCGACGGCACGCTCACCGCCGGCAACTCCTCGCCGATCACCGACGGCGCGTCGGCGATCTACCTCACGAGCGAAGCGCGCGCCCGGGCCGAGGGGCGCGAGCCGCTGGCCTTCCTGCGCGCGGCGCTCTTCGGCGCGATCGATCCCGACGAGGGCCTGCTCATGGCGCCGGCGATCGTCGTCCCGCGGCTGCTCGAGCGCGAGGGACTCTTCCTCGGCGACATCGACCTGGTCGAGATCCACGAGGCCTTCGCGGCGCAAGTGATCGCCAACGCGCTCGCCTGGGAGCGCGGATGGAAGGGAACGCGCCTGGGCGAGCTCGACTGGAGCCGCGTGAACGTGCTCGGCAGCTCGATCGCGCTCGGCCATCCCTGGTCGGCGACCGGCGCGCGCATCGTCACCACGCTCGCGAACGAGATGTCCCGCCGCGGCGCGCGCCTGGGGCTGGTCTCGATCTGCGCCGCCGGCGCGATGGCCGGTGCGCTGCTCCTCGAGCGCGACTGAGGTTCAGGTCCGCGCAGGAAGTCCACGACGACCGCCGCCTGGTCGTGGGAGACGCGGATGTGCGCGCCCGTGTCGCTCGCACTGCGCAGGGCCGCGAGGACCACGAATGGAGCCAGGCCGAATCCGAGCGCGAGGTGCGCGGCCGAAGGGAGGCGTGCGAGGCGCGGGCGGCGAGCGCGGAGGGGATCGGCGGCGGCCATGGCTCAACGCCGCCGGAGCACGAGCGCGAGCTCCTCGACGCGGCCCGCGCGGAGCTCGACCGCGCGCGCTTCGTCGGCGCATCCCGGCGCCGAGAGCGAGAGCTCGTAGGGGCCGGGAGGCAGGACCGGGTAGACGTCGTGCGGCCCTTCGCCGAGGAGCCGGCGCGGGTCGCCCGCCGTCCGCCCGGGCCGGCGCGCGACGAAACGCACCTCGAGCGGCTCGCCGCCCGCTCCGCGCAGCGCACACTCGGCGGCGAGCGGCGCTCCGGTCTCGTCGCGCACGTCGAGCCTCAGGCGCGCGCCGCGCAAGAGGCGCATCGAGCTGCGCGCCTGCTCGCCCGCCTGGAGATCGACGTCCAGCTCGGCCGGGCAGAAGCCGGCCAGGTAGTGCTCGGCGAAACCGCCGGCGTGGACCTTGAGCCGGTAGATCCCGGGCGGCAGGTCCTCGATCTGGAAGAGGCCATCCTGGGAGCGGGCGTTGCGCGTGAGCGGCGGGTCGAGCCGCGAGCCGCCCTGGGCGGCGAACACGAACGTCGCCTCGTCGACCGGCGTCCCGCCGGGCCCCAGGAGCTCGAGGAAGAACGCCGCGCGTCCGGGCTCGGCCTCGAGCGCCAGCTCCTCGCGAAGCACCTCGCCCGCCGCGGGCGCCGTGACCACCGAGCGGCGGCGGCGGAAGCCCTCAGCCTCGAGCAGCACGAGCGCGGGCGCGCCGGGCTCGACCAGGAGCAGCGCCGGCTCCCCACTCGAGAGCGTCCGCGCGGACGCGTAGTCGCCGCGCCGCGCGCCCTCCCCGCTGGCGAGGTGCAGCCGCGCCTGTGCCGGCTGGCCCGCGCGGGGAGAGAGCGCGACCTCGAGGCGCGCGGCCGGGAGCTCGAGCAGCACGTCGGAGGCCGGGGCCGCGATCTCCGTCGCGTCCATGGACGAGCACGCACTGCACAGGGCGCCGTCGAGGGAGGCGATGCGCAGCGCGTAGACCCCCGGGCGCAGCCCGCGCAGCCGGAACGCTCCGCCCGGCTCGGCGAGCGCGCGCAGCTCGAGCCACTCGAAGCGAGCTGCGCTCGACGACCAGGCGAGCCGCTGATCTCCGAGCTGCACGTGCGCCGTACTCTTCGCGTCGGCCGCGAGGCGCGCCTCGATCTCTGGCCTCGCGCCCGCCGGGGAGGCTGCGACCTGCGCGCGGCCTTCGATCGTCTCGCCGAGGACGAGCTCGAGCAGGAGCGGAGCCGAGGACGAGCCCGGCAGCGCCTGCAGGAGAGCGCTCGCGGGCCGAAGCCCGTCCGCGATCGCGACCACGGCGTGCGCTCCGCCGCGCCGCACGCGCAGGCGGAAGGAGCCGTCGGCGGCGCAGCTCGCGGTGTCGACCGGCGGCTCCACCGGCAGGCCGCCGAGCATGCGGTAGGCGGCGACGGCGATGGCGCCCGGTCGCGGGGATGCGGGTGCTTGCACACGGCCCTCGATGACGCCGGCAAGGGAAAGCCGCAGCTCGCCCGGCAGATCGATCGCGCCGCTCGGACCGGGCTCGGGTGCGGCGCGCGCCTCGCCCACCAGGTAGGCGGGGTGATCGGCGGTTACGAACAGCTCCTCGAGCGTCACCTCGTCGGGGAAGGCGGTGAAGAGCGGGCGCACGTCGAGCGCGAAGGTCCCGTCGGACGCGGGATGGCCCTCGACGAGGAGTCCGTCGGGCGCGGCGAAGCGCGCGATCGCGGCGACTTTCACGGCGACGGCTGCCATTTCCTCGGGCGCGGGTCCGGCGACGCGGCCGCGCAGGAGGAGCGGCTCGGGAGTCGGCGCGGCGGCGACCTGGGGCGGCGGCGGGTCGCCCCGCACCGCGGTGCGCTCGGGGGTGCGTTCGGCGGCGCGGG
>DATKBQ010000183.1:0-4718 GCA_035546375.1 Planctomycetota bacterium
CGCCTCTTCGTCGCCCCGGGCGGTGCGGCGGAGCTTCCCGAGAGCGCCGGCGGGGCCGAGGCCGCGCGCGAGCTCACCTGGATCGACGGCTCGTCGATCCCTTTGTGCGACGAGCTGCGGCTCCCGCGGCTGCTAACGAGCTGGCTCGAAGAGCGCGCGACGTCCGGGGCGCGGTGAAGCGAGCGCCCCCCGTCCTGCTCCTCGCGCTGGTCCTGGCCGGCGCGCTGGCCGCCAGGATCGCGTGCCAAGAGCCGGCGATCGCGCGCTCCGACGACGCCTACCGCATGCGCTTGGTGGAGCTGACGCTCGCGAGCCGCCGCGCGCCGGCCCACGATCGCTTCCTCGCCCATCCGGGGGGCCTGGACGTGCCGTGGCCGCCGCTCTACCACGCCGCGCTCGCCTTCGCCGCGCGGCGCGTGCTTCCCGCCAGCAGCGAGGACTTGGCCCTGGGCGGGATCGACGAGCAGGCTCTGGAGCGGCTCGCCGCCCGCTCGACTCCGGCGCTCGGCCTGCTCGCCGTGCTGGTCGTCTTCGCGACCGTGCTGCGCCTCGCCGGTTCCAGCGGCGCAGCGCCGGCGGCAAGCGTCCCACGGAGCCGCGCGGCGCTCGGAGCGATCCTCGCGGCCGCCTTCTACGCGCTGCTGCCGGGCGTGGTCGAGCGCGAAGCGCTCGGCCGAGTGGATCACCACGCGCTGGCCGCGGTGCTCGCCCTGGCGCAGCTCGGCTTGGTCGCGCGCGCCCTGCACGCCCGGGAGCGCAGCGACGCCACGCTCGCCTCGCTGCTCGGCGGCCTCGCCGGCGGCCTCGCCATGCTCGCCGCGCCGGAATCGATCCTGACGGTGGCGGCCTGCGCCGGCGTCCTGCTCGTGCAGGCGGTCCGCCGTTCCGGCTTGGCTTCGCGCGATGCTTGGCGCGGCGCGGTCCTGTACGGCGCCGCCGCGGCGTCGCTCTACACGATCGCCTGGCCCGGCTCGCTGCGCACGGGCCTGCTCCCCGACCTGGCCGAGCCCTCGGTGCTCCACGGCTTCGGCCGCTCCTGGACGGCGCTCGTCTTGCTCCCGGCGGCGTGGCTGGCGCTGTGGCCTTCGCGACGCGCGCCCACCCGCGCGCTGGTGCTCTCGCTCGGCGCGCTCGCCCTCGCCGGCTCGCTCGTCGACGCGCGCTTCGAGGGTCAGCTCCACGTGGCGCTCGCATGCACGCTCGGGCTGGTCTTCGCCGACCGCGCGCGCACGTTCGCCGCGAGCCCGCGCCGGTACGCCTGGGCGCTGCTCGTGACGGCCGCGCCCGCCTTCGCCGGCTGGATCGAGCGCGGCTCGCTTTCGGGGAGCGCCGCGCGGATCGCCGGCCTGCGCTGGATGCGCGAGGGAACCCCCTCGCCGGCGCCCTTCAACAGCGCCGCCGCGATCCCGGACTGGGGCGTGCTCTCGGCGCCGGACTGGGGAGGCTCGATTGCCTACCACGCGCGGCGGCCGGTGAGCGCGGCGAGCTTCGCGGGGCTCGGCGGCGACGGGCGCAGCGAAGCCGCGGCGCGCGCGCTCTTGTTCGCCGATCCCCAGGGGCTCTTGCGCTCCATGCGCGAGCTGGACGCGGCCTACGTCGTCGTCGGCCCCGAGCTCCTGCGCGAGCTGCCGTCGCTCGTGCGCCAAGCCGGCTACGCACCGGGCTCGATCACCGGTGAGGCGGTCGAGGGGACCGTGCTGTGGCACTTGGCGATCGGAGGCGGCGGAGCGGACGCCGTGCCCGGGCTCGAGCGCGTGTTCGCGAGCCAGGAGCTCGCGAGCTCGGGCCGCGCAGGCGCCGCCGGTCCCGTGGTCTCGATCTGGCGCAGGCTCGCCGATGTGCCGGGAGCTCCAGCGCTGCAAGCGAGGTGAGAGAAGCGCGCGCTGACTCGCCTGCGAGCCGCGCGCACTCTCCGGTCGAAAAAAGCGCGCCGGCGGCGTACCATCCCCGCCCCCGATGGCGAAGCCGCTCTACTACACCTTCGGCAACCACATGCACTGGGTGGACATGCAGTGGCTGTGGGGCTACGACGCGCTGCCCAGCTCGGCGCGCGACATGCTGCGGCTGATGCAGGAGACCGGCGCGCGCGGGAACCTCAACTTCGACGCGGTCGGCTACGAGAAGCTCGCCGCGGAGGCGCCCGAGGTGCTCGATCTCTTGCGCGAGGCCGTGCGCGCGGGACGGGTCGAGATCGTAGGCGCGTCCTACGCCCAGCCGTACGGCCTCTTTCACGGCGGCGAGTCGAACATCCGCCAGCGGGTGCTCGGCGTGCGCGCCGTCCTGCGCCTCTTCGGCGTGCGGCCGCGCGCCTTCTGGGAGGAGGAGTTCGACTTCTTCCCGCAGCTACCCCAGATCTTGGCGGGCTGCGGGTTCACGGGCGCGTCGCTGTTCTTCCAGTGGACTTGGGCCACGCCGAGCGTGCCCGAGGAGCCGCACGCGCTGATCCTGTGGGAGGGGCTCGACGGCACGCGGCTGCCGGCGCTGCCCAAGAACGGGCTGTGCCTGCACCAGTGGCCGGAGGACTTCGAGGGGCGGCTCGAGTCGCCGTTGCTCGAGAGCCTCGAGCGCGCGGCGATCGTGCAGTGGCTCGAGCTGATGCCCTCGCCGGACTGGATGTGCCGCAGCGAGATCCTGCTCCCGCGCCTGGTGGAGCTCTTCGGCGACCGCCGTTTCGAGCTGCGGCCGGCGACGCTCTCGGAGCTGATCGAGGCCCTCGGCGACGGCGCCGAGCCGCCGCTGCGCCGCTACACGCTCGACGATGTCTTCCACGGCGTCAGCCTGGGCAAGAACGGCGACTACATGCCGCGCTACAGCAAGACCTGCGAGGAGCAGCTCCTCGCCGCCGAGGGCATCTCCGCCCTGGCCGGCCTGTTCGGGCGGCCCTACGCCTCGTGGGACGTGTACCCGACCTGGGAGCTGGAGGAGTCCTGGCGCGAGCTGTGCATCGCCCAGCACCACGACAACCACGAGTGCGAGGGCCTGTGCGGCGCGATCGGGGAGCGCTCCTTCGAGCGCTCGCTCGGTCTCTCGGGCGAGGTCTTCGCGCGCACCCTCGAGCACCTCGCCAAGCGCGTCGACGCCCTCGAGGGCTCGAGCCTGGTCTACAACCCGCTGGGGTGGACGCGCGACGTGGCCCACGAGGACGGCGTCGTGCGCGGCGTGCCGGCCTACGGCTACAAGGTGATCGATCCCTACGAGATCGAGGAGCCGCGCCTGGGCCGGGTGGACATGGAGATCTCCGAGGAGGAGGTGTCGCTCTCCCGCGGCGAGCTGCACGTGACCATCGACCGCGCGCGCGGGGTCGTCACCCAGATCCGCTCGCGACACTTCCCCGAGGGGCTCCTGCACGCCGCGCGGCCGCTCGGCGACGTGGAGATGACGCGCGGCGGGACACCCGAGCGCTTCGAGACCGCCAGCTTCGCCAGCGACACCGCCGAGGAGGGCGAGTACGCCGAGTTCTCGTTCCTGCGCGAGGGCCGCGCGGGGAGCAAGGTGCGGGTCACCTACAGCCTGTCGACCCTGCACGAGGCGCTGTGGATCAAGATCCAGGGCCAGGACCTCGCGCGTCCCGACGGCGGCATGCACGCCGGGCTGCAGACCGCAGTCGAGCCCGAGCTGCGCGCGCTTTCCCTCGTCCACGACCACCCCTACGGCGTCACGCCGGTGCGCGCCGAGCGCGACCACGTGCGCAAGTACCCGACCGGGGACTGGATGACGTCACCCCAGGTCTTCGAGGAGGTGCGCCGCCCGTTCACCGCCGCGAGCTTGGTCGACCTGCTCGAGGCGGGGGAGGGCTCGGACCCCGCCTCGGCGGCGAGGGGCCTCATGGTCGTGCACGACGGCAGCCAGGCGCTGTTCCGGGTGGGGCACGGCGTGCGCTTCCTGCTCGACATGTACGACCCCTGGGACGGCGAGCACTTCGACAACGTGTTCGAGGCCGAGCTGTGGGTCCTGCCCCACGGACCGCTCTCGAACACCGAGCGCATGCGCATCGCGATGGAGTGCAACGCGGGCTCGCCGCGCTACACCGACAGCGCGGTGGTCCAGGGCGGCGGCGACCTGCCGCCCAGCTTCGGGGGTCTCCAGATCGATTGCCCCAACGTGCTCGCGACCGCCTTCTTCCGCGAGGGGCGCAGGGACGCGGAACGCTTGCCGCGCCGCTTCGGGCCCGACGTGCGCGACCCCTACGTCGTGCGCCTGGTCGAGCTGGACGGCCGCCCGGCCGACGTGACCCTGCGCGTGCCCGGCGCGGTCGCCCTGGCGGCGCGCACCAATCTGATGGGGGAGGTGCTCGAGCCGCTCCAGCCGCGCGCGGCGCTGGCGCCCTTCGGACCCTCCGAGCTTCCCTGGAGCGCGCTGCGCTTGGCGATGCGGCCGCACGAGGTCGCGACGATCCTGCTCGACCTCGAGTTGGGGCGCGCGGTGCCGCGCGATCTGGACTCGCACCGCCAGGTCTGGGCCAGCGCGCACCGCCAGGCGGGACGGCGAGCGTGAGGCGGTCGCCGGGGCGCGATCCACGGGATCGCGGAGCGCGCTCGGCGCGAGCCGCGCCACGGAGTACAACGCTCGCCATGGCGGCCTCGATCTGCGTCGTCGGCTCGCTGAACGTGGACCTGGTCTGCCACGCGGACCGCTTGCCGCGTCGCTTCGGGCCCGACGTGCGCGACCCTTACGTCGTGCGCCTGGTCGAGCTGGACGGCCGCCCGGCCGACGTCACC
>DATKBQ010000184.1:0-4651 GCA_035546375.1 Planctomycetota bacterium
CACTGGAACGTCGTCGTGGTTCCCATAGTTGAGGAAGTTGAACCGGCGAACCTTGTAGGGGCAGTTGTTGCTGCAGTACCGCGTGCCGACGCAGCGGTTGTAGACCATCTGGTTCAGCCCCTCGGAGTCGTGCACGGTCGCCGCCACCGGACACACCACCTCGCACGGCGCCGTCTCGCAGTGCATGCAGGGCACGGGCTGGAAGTAGGTGCGCGGAGACTCCGCTTCGCCCTCGAAGTAGCGGTCGACGCGGATCCAGTGCATCTCGCGCCCCGCGCGCACCTCCTCGCGGCCGACGACCGGCACGTTGTTCTCCGCCTGGCAAGCGACGACGCAGGCGTTGCAGCCGGTGCAGGTCGTGAGGTCGATCACCATCCCCCAGGCGTGGCCGGGGTACTCCCAGCTCGGGAAGAGCGAGCGCAGCTCCGGCTCGGGGCCGCCGGCCTCGCGCAGGTCCGCGGGCCGGCCGACGCGCACCGGATCGCGTCCCTCCATCCGATGGTGCTCCTGGGTGGTCGCAGGCTCGCGCCGCTCGCCGGTCTTCGCCAGGCGCAGGTCGTGCGCGATCCAGGGACTCTGCGCCGTGCGCAGCCGATAGGCGTCGAAGCCGAGCCCGTCCGCGAGCTTGCCGGGCATCGAGCGCCCGTAGCCCAGGGGCAGCGTGATGCACTCCTCGGCGTGGCCCGGAAGCCGCAACACCGCGCCGCGCACTCCTCCGAGCCCCGATCCGGGCGGACCCGCGAGCTCGACCACGTCGCCGTCCTCGAGGTCGAGCCGCGCGGCCGTGGCCGGGGCGACGAGCAGCGCGTTCTCCCAGGTGATCTTGGTCAAGGGCCGCGGGCATTCCTGCAGCCAGGCGTTGTTCGCGAAGCGGCCGTCCCACACCGAGGGGTCGGGTCGGAAGACGAAGGCCAGGCCGCCGGGCTCTGGAGCCGCGGGCAGCTCCTTCAGCTCGCCGACCTCGAGCGCGAGCGGCTCGAAGGCCGTGCCGGCGACCAGGCCGTCGTGCAGCGAGCGCCGCCAGAAGGCCTCGAAGCCCTCGTCCCCGCGCCGCCGGCGCCAGAAGGCGCGCACGAGCTCGTAGGCGGAGAGGCCGGGCTCGCCGGCCATGGCCGAGACGATCTCGAGCGCCGTGCGGCCCCCGTAGAGCGGCGCGATCAACGGCTGCACGATCGAGACCGTGCCGTCAGCGGCGCGCGCGTCGCCCCACGACTCGAGGAAGTGCGCCTCGGGCACGTGCCAGGTGCTGAGCGCGGCGGTCTCGTCGGCGTAGAGGCCCAGGTGCACCGTGCGCCGGACCTTGCGGTAGGCGGAGGCGAAGGCGAGGTCCGCCGGCGCGCAGTAGACCGGGTTCGCGCCGAGGACGACGAGCAAGTCCACCACGCCGGCGTTCATCTCGTCGACCAGCCCGCGCAGGGCGCTCGCCTCCTCGCCCGCGCCGGCGGCGCCCTCGGAGCCCGCGGATATCGGCTCGAGGTAGTCCACCGTGCTGCCGGCTGCGCCGAGCGCGGCGTTCATGGCGTGCGCCAAGGCGTGCACGGCCGGCGGCTCGGCGATGCCCGCGAGCACGAGCGCGGCCGTGCCGGCGGAGCGCAGGTCCTCGGCCGCCGCGCGCACCCATTCGCGATGCTCGGCACTCTCCGGCCACGGCACGGCCAGCCCGAGCTCGCGCGCCAGGGACCCGGCGAGTCTCGCCAGTTCGGCCGGGCGCAGCGCGAGGCGGTGGTCGGCCATCGCGCCGGTGATCGAGGGGCTCGACTCGAGCGCGTACAGCCGGCTCATCGCGCGCGCGTCCTCGCGCACGCGGCGCGTGGCGCTGAAGGCCTTCGCGTTGCGCACGCCGCCGGGGCCGCCGAGGAAATCGGCGCCGAGCGAGAGCACGACGCGCGCGCGCTCCAAGCGCGGGAGCACGCTCACGTCGCGGCCGAAGGCGAGCCGCGCTCCCGCGCGCTCGTGATCGCGGGTCACGGGCTCGTAGGCGTGCCAGCGCGCGAGCGGAAAGTCGCGCAGGAGCCGCGCGAGCGCGTCGGCCAGCGCGGGCGAGATCACCGTCTCGCTCAGGATGCGCAGCCCGGCGCCCTGGCGCGGGCGCTGGCCGGAGATCGCCGTGCCGATGGCGTCGGTGAAGGATCGCCAGGTCGAGATCGAGCCCCGGTGCAGGATCGCTTTCGAGCGCTCGGGATCGCACAGCCCGAGCACCGCCGCCTGCGCGAAGACGTCCGCCGCCCCGAGGCTGGAGGGATGGTCGGGATTCCCCTCGATCTTGGTCGGCCGCCCCATGTGGCTCTCGACCAGGATCCCGAGCGCGCCGCTGGCGAAGGGCATCGCCGTGGCGAAGAAGAGCGGCTTGCCGGGCACGATCGATTCGGGGCTCGAGGCGTACGGCAGGATCGTCTCCGGCGGTTGGCGCGTGCAGGCGCCGAGCCCGGCGAGCGCGAGCGAGGCTCCGGCGAGCTGGAGCACCTCGCGCCGCGCCAAGTCGCCGGCAGCGCCGACTTGGTCGTGCCGCGGGGACTCGGCAGGCGCCGCCGGCTGCGGCGAGAGCTCGCGCAAGCTCCGCCACTGTCGCCTCGCGTCCGCCGGAGTGCTGTGCGCCGCGCCCGCGCGATCGTCCGAGCCGCGCGCGCTCATCGGTGGCAGGCGTAGCAGTCGGTCCGCTTGGCGATGTCGTAGCGCTCCACCAGCTCGGCGCCGAGCCGGGCCTGGTCCTCGGGTGTCCACGCCATGTTGAAGACCTCCTGGCGCGGGCGGACGAAGAGCTCGGGCTCGCGGTGGCAGGCGAGGCACCACTCCATCAGGAGCGGCGCGTCCTGCCACATGAGCGGCATGCGGTCGACGGGCCCGTGGCAGCTCGCGCAGCCGATCCCCTTGGCGACGTGGATCGAGTGGTCGAAGTAGGCGAAGTCCGGCAGGTCGTGCACGCGCACCCACGGGATCGATCGGTCGAGCCGGAAGCTCGCGCGCACCGGCTCGAGCATCGGCGCGTCGGCGAAGATCTGCGAGTGGCAGCTCATGCAGGCCTTGCTCGAGGGCATGCCTGCGAAGCTCGACTCTTCAACCGCCGTGTGGCAGTGGCGGCAGTCGATCCCGAGCCCGCCCACGTGGTGCTCGTGGCTGAAGGGCACCGGCTGGTCGATGACCACGTTCTGGCCGGTCATGTACGGCGAGCGGTTCACGGCGCCCATCAGCCAGAGCGCGCCGAGCACCAGGAACAACGCCCCGAAGATCGAGACCTTCGAGATCGTGTTGAAGCTGGGGTGGAAGATCTGCGCCATCGACCACGTCCCCCCGCTCGCCTGCGGGGGGCGCGGCCGAGTCTAGCCGGGCGCCAGGATGCGTTGCGAGCCTTTCGCCGCGAGTCGGGAGCCGCCGCGCGCCCTTGCGGCGGCCGAGAAAGTAGAACTTTGACTACGACTCAGAAGTTGCCCAGAACCGGGTTCGGTATTCCGGCGACGCGCTCGCTCGGCCGCACGTCCTCCGCGGCGCGCGGATGCGGCTCGTAGCGCCCGTCGTTCGGCGGCAGCGGCAGGCCGGCGCGCACCAGCCCCGTGTAGGCGGCGAGGCACACCACGTTCGCCAGGTTCAGGCTGCGCACGCCGGGTCGTATCGGCACGTAGACCTTGCGCTCGGCGTGCGCCGCGAGCAGCTCCGCGGGCAGGCCCGCCGATTCGCCGCCGAACACGAGCACGTCGTCGGCCGCGAACTCGGCCTCGAAGAGCGACTCGCCGCCGCGCGCGGTGAAGAGTCGCAGGCGCTCCGCGAAGGGGCGCGAGCCTTCGCGGCCCAGCGCCGCGGCGAGCGCGCTCCAGTCGCGGTGCACGGCGAGCTCCACCAGCGGCCAGTAGTCGAGACCCGCGCGCTTCAGGTAGCGGTCCTCGAGCGAGAACCCGAGCGGCTCGACCAGGTGCAGCGCGAGCCCGGTCGCCGCCGCCAGCCGCGCGGCGCAGCCGGTGTTGTGCGGGATCTCGGGATGAACGAGGACCAGCTCCATCGCCTGCGCCCGGGCCGCGCTCAGTCCGCCGCGCGGAGGTCTACGTCCGCAGCTTGGCGCCCTCGCCGGCTTTCTTCAGCTCCTCGAGCATCTTGGCGGTCGAGACCTTCGAAGGCTCGTAGGTGACCGTGAACTCGCGCTTGCCGATGGTCACGTCGACCTTGCGCACCCCGGGAAGCGGTTCCAACGCGCCACGCACGTTGGCGGCACAGCCCCCTCACGGGACCCGGTCGAGGACGATGTGGGCGACGGCGGCCTCGGCGTTCGGAGACGACGCGGGACCGACCGACGATTCGCTCGCCGGCGGCGACGTCTCGGAGGGAACGCAGCCCGCCAGGGGCAGGCTGCACAGGAGGGTCGGGAGGATCTTCATGGCGCGGAAGACGATCCCATGGCCGGGCCATTCGCGCCAGTCGATGGACTGTCTTCGCGACGGTTCACCGCTTTGCGTTACTCGGCGCTTACCTGGCTGGAAGCCCGTGCGGAAAACGACCCCTCGCTTGACCCGTAGTTAGGTATCCGTTAGGTTTGCGCGAGGGAAGGTCGATGCACCGCGGAGCCCGGCACCACCCCTGCATCCCCCCGGCCCCGGGCCCGGCCTTCCCCCCCCACCGCGACCTCCGGCTCGCGCCGGGAACGCGGCGCATCATGCACCTCGAC
>DATKBQ010000185.1:0-4781 GCA_035546375.1 Planctomycetota bacterium
TGCCGGGCATGGGCGGGCGGGAGCTGGCCGAGCGCCTGGAGCGCGAGCGGCCGGAGGTGCGCGTGCTCTTCGTCACCGGCTTCACGGAGGACGAGAGCCTGCTCGAGGGCGGCGGCGGCGAAGAGCGGACGGTGCTCCAGAAGCCCTTCACCGCCTCGAGCCTGGCGCGCAAGGTGCGCCAGGTGCTGGGCGCCGCCCAGGGCGCCTCGACGGAGCCGGGTTGAACGGTCCCAGGAACCGCGGCGCGCGGCCCTTCCGGGTCGGCGTCGTGCACCTCGCCGCGACCCCGGGCGCGCCGCGCTACGAGGGCGACGTGGGGACGTTGCTCGAGCGAGCCACGGCGGACGCGCGGGCGCTCGCCGGCGGGGGCTGCGATGCGCTGCTGGTCGAGAACCTGGGAGACGTCCCTTATTTCGCGGGCAGCGTGCCGCCGGAGACGGTCGCGGCGATGGCACTGGCGCTGCGCGAGGTCCGCGCGCTCGCCGGGAGCCTGCCGGTGGGCGTGAACGTCCTGCGCAACGACGCGCGGGCGGCGCTCGGGCTGTGCGCCGCGACCGGCTCCGAGTTCGTGCGCATCAACGTGCACACGGGCGCGGCCGTGGCCGATCAGGGCCTCTTGAGCGGCGCGGCGGCCGAGACCTTGCGCGAGCGCGCGCGGCTCTGCCCGAGGGTCGCCCTATGGTGCGACGTGCACGTGAAGCATGCGCTGCCGCTGGGCGGCGGCCGGCTGGGCGATGCGGCCGCCGACACCCTGCACCGCGGCTTGGCCGACGCCCTGATCGTCACCGGCCGCGCCACCGGAGCGCCGCCGGCCGTGGAGGACCTGGCCGAGGTGCGCGCCGCCGTGCCCGCGGCCCCGATCCTGATCGGGTCGGGAGTGAGCGACGTCAACGCTCGGGAGCTCCTGGCCCACGCCGACGGCGCGATCGTCGGCACGTTCTTCAAGGGGGACGGGCGGATCGGTGCACCGGTCGACGAACGGCGGGTGGCGCGGTTGAGGAAGGCGATCGACGCGTAGCGGGATTCGACCGCGGCATGAAGCCGCCCCCGGCGGCTCACCTCGGCCGATTGAACAACTTCTCCGGCAGCTCCGGATTCGGCACGAACCTCGTCCAAGTGAAAACCGACCCCTCCGTCCCTCTCCCCGAAGGTTGGCGCACCGTCGCCGGCCACACATACCCCCCCGTCTGCGACCAATCCCCGAGCTCGAAGATCGGCGCCTCGTCCCCGTTCGGCGTCGAGTACCCCAGGCGCAGCGGACGCCCGTCGGCACCCACCTCGATCCAGCAGATCTCCTCTCCGCCTCCCCGCACCTCCAACCGCCCTCCGTCCCCGGCGCTCACCTCCAGCTCCGCGCCGCTCGCAAGCTCGTGCAGCACGCGGTGGAGCTGCCGCCGCTCGCGGTAGAGCACCCTCTGGCGCTGGGTCTCCGGCAGCTCGGCGAAGCCGGACTGGCTCTCGGTCCACGCGGCCCCGCGCAGAACCACCTGCGTGCTGCCTTTCCCGGACTTCGTCGCCTGCTGCAGGCGCAGCCGCTCGCCTTCGAAGTCGCGCCACAGCTGGATCGCGATCGGTTCCTCGAATCCCTCGACGAGCACCTCGCCCTCCAGGTGCAGCGCCGTGAGCCTGGCCCAGACATCGCCTCCCCCGAGCGCCGTGAGCATGCGCGCGCGCAGCGCCCGTCCTTCGGGCGAACCCATGGGCGCGAGCCGCCCGCGGTACAGCTTCACCGGGACGACCTCGCGCAGGGCGCGCTCCAGCGGCTCCGCCGGCCCCGCGGCGACCGTGATCAGCCGCTCGGGCAGCCGCCGGCGCGCCGCGTCGAGAACCTCCGCGAGCGTCAGCGCGCGCAGGCGCTCCGCGCGCCGCTCCCAGGAGTCGGGCGGGGCGGCGTGGATCGCGAGCTCCAGCTCCCGCGCGAGCACGAGCGGCAACGCTTCCGGCGGTGCTCGAGCCGCCAGGACGCGCGCGCGCGCCCCCTCGAAGGCCTCCTCGCCCCAGTCCGGCGCCGCCTCCCGGCTGAAGCGCGCGAGCAGCGCGCGCAGCGCCCGGCCCGCGTCCTCGGGCGCCGCCGACGCGCGAGCGCGCCATTCGCCCGGCGCCGACCAGCGCGGGAGGCAGAGCACCTCGAGCGGCGGCGGGGTGCGCTCGCTCGCAAGCTCCGCCCACATCTCGAGCGCGGCCTCGTCCTCGTCCCCGCGCTGGGGACCCGGCGCGATCAGGCGCAGCTCGGCGCGCGGGGACCCCGGCACGTCGACCATCCACGCGCGCGGCGCTTCGCTCGCTGCGACCGGTGTCCGCTCCGGGGGCGAGAGCTCCGCCGACTTCGGGATCTCCCGGAAGATGCGGTCGAGCTCTTGCTCCAGCTCGGCGCTCGCTGCGAGCCCCGCCAAGCCGATCCAGATCCGGTCCAGGCCGAAGTGCGCGCGGGGGAACGCGAGCAGGTCCTCGCGCCGGATCCCTTGGAGGCTCTCGCGGGTCGGCGCGCGCGCCTGCGGCGAGCCCGCGCCGTACGCCAGCTCGAGCAGCGCTTGCTCGGCGTGGGCGGCGGGGTCGTCCGCGCTCCGCTGCAGCGCCGCGAGCTGCGCCAGCCGCTCCGCGTCGACCGTCTCCGCGGGGTAGGCGGGCACGAGCAGGAGATCGCGCACGCGCTGCAAGAGCTCGAGGGCGGAGGCGCTGGGCCCGCCGAAGGTGATCGCGACGTGGTCGGGCGCCGCGCGCGTCTCGAGCCAGGCCCCTCGCGCCTCCAGCCAGAGGTCGAGCTCCCGCCCGCCCCCGCGCATGCTGCCGCCCGAGCGCAGCGCGCGGCAGAGGAGCGCAGCCATGCCGGCCTTGTCCGCGGGCTCGAAGGCCGAGCCGGCGCGCACGCGCACCTCGCCGGCGAACTCCTCCGCCGGCTGGGCGACCACGAGCAAGCGAGCCCCGCCGCTCAGCGGGCGGCCCGCGGCCGGCGCAGGGACGCTTTCCTGCGCGCGCGCGCCGCCGGCTGCGACCAGGACGGCGCAGGTGCTCAGGAGGCGGAAGGACACGGGTCGCCATTCTATGCGCGAGCGGCGGCGGATCCTTGCGATCCGCCGCGGCGGAGGGCTAGCCTCGCGCGTGATGGGCCTGGAGCAGCACAAGCACGCGGCGCCGGAGCGCGTGCGCTTCGCCGTGCTGACGATCAGCGACACGCGCAGCGCACAGAGCGACCTCGGCGGCGACCTGCTGGCCGAGGCCATCGCCGGCGCCGGCCACGCGCTCGCGCGCCGCGAGCTGGTGCGCGACGAGGCCCCGGCGATCCGCGCCGCGATCGAGGCCGCCGTCGCCGACCCGGAGGTTGATCTCGTGGTGGCGACGGGCGGCACCGGGATCGCGCCCCGCGACGTCACCTTCGACACCCTGCGCGAGCTCCTCGACAGCGAGATCCCGGGCTTCGGCGAGCTGTTCCGCTGGCTCTCCTGGCGCGAGATCGGCAGCGCGACGATCCTCTCGCGCGCCATCGGCGGCCTGCGCCGCGGGAAGGTGGTCCTCGCGCTGCCGGGCTCGCCGAAGGCGCTGAGGCTGGCGATGGACGAGATCGTCCTGCGCGAGGCCGGGCACCTGGTCGCGCAGGCGCGCGGCTAGCCGCCGCGTGCCCTCCGGGCCCTAGGCGGCGCGCTCCGCGGCACGCGAGCGAAGCGAGCACGTGCCGCAACCGCGCCTTGGCGCGGCGCGTCCTCGGACGGGGGTGCAACCCCGCCTGCGCGTTCACTCCGACTCCGGCGCGCGGAGCGCCCGTCGCCGGGGCAGCGATCGCCGGAGGTATCCTCCTCGCACCATGCCGCTCTCGACGAGGTCGAAGGCTTGGGGCATCGCCGCCGTCGGCGCGGCGCTCGCTGCAGCGCTGGGTGCCACGCTCTTGCGCGAGGAGGGCGCGCGCGGCGCGCCGCCCGTGCTCCCGGCGAATCCCGAGCGGCTGGAGCCCGAGCTGGCCGCGCGCATCGACGCGAGCGTGCGCGCCGTGCGCGCCAGGCCGGTGGATGCGCGCGCCCATGCCGAGCTCGGGCTCGCCTACGAGCTGGCCCGCCTCTGGAGCGAAGCGCGCGCCTCCTACGCGAGCGCGGCGCGCCTCGACCCGAGCGAGCCGATGTGGCCCTGCCACGAGGCGATCGCGCTGCAGGAGGCGGGCGACGCACCGGCGGCGCTGGAGCTCCTGCGCCGGGCCGGGCCGCGCTCTCCGGGCTCGCTGGCCCTTCAGTGCCGGCTCGGGACGCTCGCGCTGGACGACGGCGACTTCGCGGGCGCGGCGGAGGCCTTCGAGCGCGCGATCGCGGCGCATCCGCGCTCGAGCGAGGCGCACGCAGGGTTGGGCGACGCGCTGCTGCGCCAGGGTGACGCACACGCCGCGCTGGGACCTCTGAAGCGAGCGCTGGAGCTCGATTCCTCCTACGCGCTCGCCCACTTCCTGCTCGGGACGGCGTTGCAGAGGCTCGGGCGAGACGAAGAGGCCGCGGTGGAGCTGAGGCTGGGCGCGCGCGCGGTGCAGCGGATCCCGCCCGACGCGTGGAGCGCGCGGCTCGCCGAGCTCGATCCGGCGCAGGCGCTCGAGCGTGCGCGGGACCTGCTCGCAGGCGGCCGCGCGGCGGAGGCGTCCGAGGTCCTCGAGCCTTTCGCGGCAGGATCGCGCGAACCGCGCCTGCTCGCGAACCTGGCGCTGGCCAAGGAAGCGATGGGGGAGCCCGAGCGCGCGCGCGAGCTCCTCGCGCAGGCCGAGCGCGCGTCGCCGCACGACGCGCGCCTGCCGCTCGCCGTCTCCGCCC
>DATKBQ010000186.1:0-3175 GCA_035546375.1 Planctomycetota bacterium
CAGGCGGCGCGGCGACGGGAGCGAGCACGGCCGGGCCCCCCGAGGTGCCCGCGCCGGCGCTCGCTTGCGGCGCCTCGGCCTCGCCTGGCGCGGCGCAGCCGGCGAAGACGAAGAGCGCGATGCCCGCCATGGCGCGAGCGAGCGGGTGCAGGACGGCGGACGTGGACCTCATGGACGTCTCCTTCGCGGGTTCGAGCGGGCCCAAAGGCTAGCAGAGCTGGCGGTGCGACGCTTGCAACCCACCCCGCGCCGGCCGGAGACTCCGCGCATGCCGCCGGAGCTCTCCCCGCGGGCCCGCACGGGCTCGCCGACCTTGCTGCTCGTCCCGACCGCCCTCGAGGAGCGCGCGCTGCTCGCCGGCGGCGACCTGCCCGCGGGGCTCGCGCTGCGCGAGCTGTGCGGCTTCGGCGCGGTGGTCGCCGCGGCGCGCGCCGCGCGGCTGGCTGCGGAGCTGCGGCCCGCGCGCGTCCTGCTGGTCGGGATCGCAGGGACCTATGACCCGCGGGCACACCCGCCGGGCGAGGCGCGCGAGCTCTCCGCCGTCGCGCTGGATGGGATCGGCGCCGGCGAGGGCGAGGGCTTGCTGGGCCCGGCCGCGCTCGGCTTCGCGCAGTGGCCGGGTACGGCGGAGGGCGGCGCACGGATCGGCGAGCGCATCGAGCTGGCGGCCGGTCCGCGCTCGGCTGGGCTCCTGGTCAGCGCCTGCGCCGCGTCGGCGAGCGCGGAGGAGGCCGAGCGCCGCCGCCGGCGCTTCCCCGGCGCCGTCGCCGAGGACCTCGAGGGCTTCGCCGTGGCCACCGCTTGCCAGTTGGCCGGGATACCGCTGCGCATCGTGCGCGGGCTCTCCAACACCTGCGGCGAGCGCGACCGCGCGCGCTGGCGCACCGGCGAGGCGCTCGCCGCCGCGCGCGCGCTGGTGATCGAGATCCTCGAAACTCCTTGGCCCTCGCCTTGGGGGGAGCGGCGCTGATGGCGAAGCGCGTGCGCTTGGGCATCTCGCCGTGCCCCAACGACACCTTCGCCTTCCACGGCCTGCTCTCGGGCGCCGTGCTGGCGCGCGGGCTCGAGCTCGAGATCGAGCTGGCCGACGTGGAGGAGCTGAACCAGCGCCTCGCGCGCGGCGAGCTCGACGCGGCCAAGGCGAGCTTCGCGGCGGTGCTCGGCCGCGGAGCGGAGCTGTGCGTGCTCCCCGCCGGCGCCGCGCTGGGCTTCGGCGTCGGGCCGCTCGTGCTCGCGCCGCGCGCTCGAGCGCCGAAGCTGCCGGTCGCTCGCGAAGCGCGCGTGCTCGCACCCGGCGAGCACACCACCGCGACCCTGCTCTGGCGCCTGTTCCATCCCGGCGAGGGCCGACTCGAGCAGGTGCGCTTCTCCGAGATCCTCCCGGCCCTCGAGCGCGGCGAGGCGGAGCTGGGCCTCGCGATCCACGAGGGCCGCTTCACCTACCGCCGGCGTGGGCTCGAGCTCGTCGAAGACCTCGGAGAGCGCTGGGAGCGCGCCACCGGCCGGCCGCTGCCCCTGGGCGGGATCGCGGCGCGGCGCGACCTCGGCGCGCAGGTCCTGGCGCAGCTCGCGCGCGCAATCGCCGATTCGATCGAGCACGCCTGGAGCCACCGCGAGGAGGCGCTGGCGACGATGCGCGCCCATGCCCAGGAGCCGAGCGACGAGGCCTTGTGGGCCCATGTCGAGCTGTACGTCGGCGACGAGACCCGGGCGCTGTCGGGCGCGGGGCGCGAAGCGCTGGCCGAGCTCGATCGGCGGGCGCGGCAGGCGGGGCTGGTTCCGCCGGACGCGCCGCCGCTCGAGGTCCTCGCCGGCAAGGAGTCAGGACGAAACCCGCCAGATTCCTGACAGGCTGCCCTCAGCGGCAGCGTGTCGGGAATCCGGTGGGTTTCGTCCTGACTCCGTACTGGCGGGGCAGAGCCCCGCTAGGTCTTGGCGCCGCCCGCGTCGCGCAGCTCGAGCATCTCCTTGCGGATGTCCTGGGCGATGTTCTTGACGTCCTGCATCGCCTTGCGGACGCGCGAGCACGCGGCCTTGTTGCCCGTCTCGGCCTTCTCGACGTCGGCGCGGGCCTCCTCGAGGGTCCGGATCAGCTTCTCGTAGTTCTGGCTCATGCGCTGCCTTCCTTGGGTGCCTGGGGATGTGGAGGAGGGGGGCCGGGTTCGCTAGCGGGCGCCCGCGAAGGCTCCTGGGGCCCTGGAAAGGCCCTTCTTTGGCCACATTCGGCCCTCGAGTGCAAGCGCCGGGCGCTGCCTCGGGGCTCCCCCGCGTGGGCGCGAGGCGCGGGTCGAGCGGGGCGCCTTGACGCTAAGTCATTTCATAGCAAGTGGTTATCTCATCGAAGCCCGCCGGGGGAAGGCTCGGGCCCCGCCACGGCCAGGATCGCCCGCCACTCCGCGGGCGAGACCGGCTGCACCGACAGGCGGTTGCCCTTCTTGAGGACGCCCATCCCCGCCAGGGCCGAGTTCCCGCGCAGCTCGGCCAGCGTGAGCACGCGCTCCAGCTTGCGCGTGGCGCGCACGGAGATCGCGTACCAGGTCGGCGACTCGCGGGCGCTCCGCGGGTCGTGGTGCTCGTCCCGCGGATCGAACTGCGAGGGGTCGGGGAACGGCGCGCTGGCGACCTCCGCCAGCCCCGCGATGCCGGTGGGGTCCGCGCTCGAGTGGTAGATGAGCACGCCGTCGCCCACGTGGACCGAGTCGCGCAGCAGGTTGCGCGCCTGGTAGTTGCGCACGCCGTCCCAGGTGGTCGTGCGCCGCGGCGAGCGCCACAGGTCGTCGAAGGAGAAGACCTGCGCGTCGGTCTTCAGGAGCCAGTAGCCGCGCGCCATCGGAGCTAGCCGGCCAGCGGCGCGCCGGGCCACGCCGGCGCCGAGCGCAGGGCCAGCGGTGGGCTCAAGAGTTCCGCGAAGACCACCGCGCGCCGCCACTCGGCGGCCCACGGGAGCTCGCCCGGCCGGCGCAGCTCGGCGGCCGCCATCGCCACGCCCCCGAGCGACGCCATCGACGGCTGGCGGGCGAGTCTCGCCGGCGCGACGGCGCCGACGGGTGCGCGGTGGAACTGCTCGAGGCCCTCGGGCGCGTTCCACTGCGCGGCCGCCGCCTGGGCGTGCTCGCGCGAGGGCGCCTCGAGGGAGGCGGAAGCCGCGGGTGCGGCGCGCGGCGCGGGTGCCGGC
>DATKBQ010000187.1:0-4293 GCA_035546375.1 Planctomycetota bacterium
CCCGCTCAGCTCCGAGCGCAAGTAGTCGACGAAGGGCTCGCGCTGGAAGTCCGCGACCAGGTCCCACTTGTTCGCGCCCAGCACGACGGGCTTGTAGTGGTCGCTGACGTAGCGCGCCAGGCGCTTGTCGATGGAGGACAGTGGCTGGCTCACGTCGAAGAGCAGCGCGACCACGTCGGCGCGGCGGATGGTCTTGTGACTGCGCGCGTCGCTGTAGAGCTCGATCGCGTCGGCGATGCGGCTCTTCTTGCGCACGCCGGCCGTGTCGATGGCGACGAAGACCTTGCCGTCGCGCTCGAAGCGCACGTCCACCGCGTCGCGGGTCGTGCCCGGGATCTCGGAGACGATCATGCGCTCCTCGCCCGCCCAGGCGTTGATTAGGGTCGACTTGCCGGCGTTGCGCTGGCCGACCACCGCCAGCTTCATGGCCGCGGCCGGCGGCGCCGTCAGCCCCTCGGGGAGCAAGGCGTCGATCGCCTCGTAGAGCGGCTCGAGCCCCTCCCCGTTCTGGGCGCTGATCGCGTACGGCCCCTGGCCCACCCCGAGCCGGCGGAAGTCGTCGATCTCCCACTCCTGCCTGGGCCCCTCGACCTTGTTCGCGACCAAGAGCACCGGCACGCGGAGCCCGCGCAGGCGGCGCGCCACCTCCTGGTCGAGCGGGGTGAGGCCGTCGCGCACGTCGACCACGAAGAGCACGACGTCGGCCATCGCGATCGCCGTCCCGACCTGCGCCTCGACCTCGGCCGAGAGGTCGTCGCGGTCGACGATGCCGATGCCGCCGGTGTCGATCACCTCGACCCAGCGCTCGCCGCCCTCGACGCGCTCGGAGGGGAGGCGGGCGGAGACGGCGACGCGGTCGCGGGTGACGCCCGAGGTGGGCTCGACGATCGCGACGCGGCTGGAGACCATGCGGTTCAGGAGCGTGGACTTGCCGACGTTCGGCCGCCCGACGATCGCGACCCGCGGCAGCCGGCCGAGCGCCTGGCCCACGGCGGCGCTCACGCCAGCCCCAGGGCCCGGTGCACCTGGGGGAGCACGCGCACGGTCAGGCCCTGGTCGAGCGCCAGGTCGACCAGCTCGCGGAGCTGTTCCGGCTGGACGGGCCGCACGCCGCCCATCGGAGTCACCGGCTGGAGCACGAGCGGGACCTCGGGCGCGAGGTGCGCCAGGTCGACGAGCAGCTCCTCGTAGTCGTTCGCAGCGCGGTCGCCGGTGACCACGACCTTGGCGCAGGCATCGCGCCCGCGCACGATGCGCAGGCAGGCTTGGCGCGCGGCGCGCCACTCGCCCTCGCTCGCGGGAACGGCTTCGGCGCTCGGCACGGCGTGGCCCGCAACGGCGCCGACCCGCTCGGGCCGGCCCAGATCAGCCGGAAGCTTCAGATCAAGGCTCACGTGGTCCACGCTGTCCGCCACGCGCGCCAGCGCCGCGGGGTGCGCACCGGCGGTCTCGAGGTGCAGGCGCCGCGAGCCGGTGACGGTGCGCAGGCCGAGGACGAAGTCCGGCCACAGGAGCGGCTCGCCGCCGGTGATCGACACCGTGCGCTGCCGTCCGCGCTCGGCCTCGGCGATCCAGCAGGCCGCCTGGAACGGGCTCGCCCAAGCTGGCTCGCGCCGCGGCGAGGACGCAGTGTCGATGCGCGCGCTCGCCTCATCGGGGAGCGCCCACGAGCCCCGCGTGTCGCACCAGACGCAGCGCAGCGGGCAACCGCGCAGCCGAAGGAAGACCTGGGGCTCGCCGGCATAGAGCCCCTCGCCCTGGACGGAGGCGAAGACCTCCAGGACCGGCGCCTCGGTGGTGGAACGCAGCGTCTGGGCGCGCATGGTCGTGGATCTTGGCCGCGCGGGCGCCCGCGGCGGGCAAAGGGCCCCGGATGCCGCGCGGGGCGAAAGCGCTACTTCTTGCCCTTGCCGCCCTTGCCGCCCTTGCCTTCGGCCTTCCCTTCCTCTTTCCCGGCGGGCGCCGGTGCCGGAGCGGCGGCGGCGGGCGCGCCGGCCTCGGCCTTGGGCGCCTTGACCTTCTTCGCGCCGGCGACCTTGAAGCGCGTGCGCACCTTGGGCAGGCCGAAGACCGAGTCGCCCTCGGGCTTGAACTTGCCCTGCTTCATCAGGAGGTTCAGCCGCTCGACGCGGGAGAACACGCTGCGCTCGCCGATCAGGGTGTCGACGCCGCGGAGGCTGGGGTGAATGGACATGGGTTCTTCCTCGGGAGGGGCTGCGACGGATCCCGGATCCTAACCCAGAGCCCTATCCCGACACGACCCCCGGGCCCTGGACGACCCCCGGCGGCTACCGGCCGCGCCGGTAGACTTTGTCGATCGACTCGATGTAGGCGTCGAAGAACTCACGCTCCTTCGAGCGCGGCCCGGGCCCGTTGATGGTGCGGGCCCGGTTCAGAAGCCCCTCCAGCTCGGCCGCCGAAGCCCCGGCGCCGAGCAGGATCGACAACCGCCCCTTGTGCACGACGGCCGCCGCCGGGAGACCCTGGTCCTGCAGGTACTTGAGCGTCGTCCCCGCCAGCGACTCGCTCCCCACCGTGTACTCGACCACCTTGACCGTGTACTTGTTCCGCGGATCCTGCAGGGCCCGCTCCACCGCCGAGAACCCCGCCTCCTCCACGACCTTCGGCGGGCTCTGCGGGGGAGCCTGAGCCCCCCCGGGCGCTAGCCCTGCTGCATTCTCCGTCCCCGGCTGGGGCGCCTGCTGCCCCTCGCCCGGTCCCGGCGCGCCCGCCTCGACCCGCCCGACGCTCGCGCGGCCCAGGAAGAAGAAGGCGAGGGCGATGAGCACCCCGAGCCCAACCAGGCGCTGCACCTGGGTCGGCCGCCAAGCCTTGACCTGCTCCAGGAGCGGCGCGCCGCGGGAAAGGGGAGCGACCGCCGTCTGCGCCGCCGGCGTGGTCAGCATGGGGGCCGGGGGCGACGCGGGGGGCGCCGCGGCGGCGGGGACGCCGGGCGGCCGAGGCACCGGCGGCGCGTGGGTGTCCGGCACAGCGTTGGACGCCGGAACGGCCGGCGGCGGCGCCGGCCGAGCCGGCGGCTGCGGCTGGACTGCACCGGAGGCCTGGAAGGCTTCTAGGAGGTTCTTGCTGCGGTGAGCCATGGCGCGCCGTCCTTTCCCTGCTGGCCCTCGGCGCCGGCTCGGACCCTACGCTGGCGCGAGACGGGGGTCAATTACGGCCGTGCGAGGATCGCGAAGAGGCCGAGCCAGGAACCGCGCGCGAGATCTCGGAGCCTCTCGGCCACGAGCGGCGCCTACTTGCGCCGTGGGGCTTGCAGCAAGTCGCTAAGGTCCCGCTCCTCGCGCTCGTACCGAACGGTGAACTTTCCGATGACGGACGGCCAGTCGCCTCCATAGGAGAATCCTTCGAGCAAGGACAGACGCCCATCCGCGATGAACAAGATGAACCCCGCTCCGTGATCCAGGCCCTCGATCTGGGCGGTTACGTCCCCGATGTGGCCGGCATCGATCGGCGCTGCTCTCGTCTCCGGAGGCATCTCCAGGTCGGTGTAGAAACCCACTCCGGTGTAGTACCGGTCGCTGACCCAACACGCTGCGAGGTGATCGCGCAGAGCTGCCAGCACGGGATGATCGCCGTCCAAGAACGTGCGGAGTACGGCTTCCTCCAGTTCCGTGAGCTTCATGCGCGAGAATCGCCCGAGGTCGGCGTGGACCAAGCTCCTGCCCGATTCCAGAGGAAGACACCGCACGGACCGTGACCGATCCGATACGGCGATTCTTCATTGCGGCCCAAGGAGGCGATGTAGCGACCCTCGGCCGCCGGCGAGACCGGGCCGATCGGCTCTCCGAAGCTGTTCGCATCCCAGTGACCCAGCTCGACCACCTCGCACTCCTGGTATCCGCTCGAGACCGCGACGGCCGTTGCAAGGACCAGCCCGGCGAGAGCGCACTCGAGTACGGGATTGTCTCCATGCGCCGGATGGATCAAGGGCCGCGATCTCCTCGATGGTGCGCTCGTCGCGCCGCGTTGGTGGTGGAGCAAGCGGATGAGCGTGGAGCTATTCACGAGTGCGATCGTCAGGCGGCCTCGAGCCAGCGTCAAACGGGACCGCTCCCTGAGGCACGACTCCGGGGCAGCTTGTGTGGCGAATATTGACACAAGCTCTGTCAGGGCCAATACTGGACGTATGAGCGATCGGCAGACCATGAACGTGTCCGTCCCGGCCTCCCTGGAGCAGTTCGTCAAGGCCCAGGTCGCCGCGGGACGCTTCCGCACCGCGAGCGAGGTCGTGCGCGAGGGGCTGCGCCTCCTGCAGGAGGCCGAGCACCGCCG
>DATKBQ010000188.1:0-2652 GCA_035546375.1 Planctomycetota bacterium
GATATCGAGGTCCTGCTCGACGTCCTCGATGCGCCGGAAGCCGATCGTCAAGACCGAGATCGGGAGCGAGAGCGCGTAGCGCACGAACGCCTCCACGTCGCCCCCGCCGTGGATCTCGAGCCCCTTCAGGCTCTTCATGCCAGCCACGGAGATCCCCTTCTCCACAGCCTTCGGCACGACCTCCTCCGCGAAGTCGTGCAGGTGCCGGTCGGCCGCCGACACCGGGATCAGGATCGACTCGAACGGGTACTCGTCGAGCGCCTTGGCGATCACTTCCGGGCGCGTGTGGCCGGTGATCCCGATGTGGCGCGCGAGGCCTTCGTCGCGCGCCTTCTCGAGCCCCTTCACAGCGCCGCGGGGACCGAGGACGGACGAAAGAGTGCGCTCGTCGTTGACCGCGTGGACCTGGATCAGGTCGACGTGGTCGGTCTGCAATCGCTCCAGGCTCTCGCGCACCTCGCGCAGCGCGCCGTCCGCGCCGCGCTCGAGGGTCTTGGTGGCGAGGAAGAAGTCGCCGCGGCGGCGCTTCGCGACTTGGCCGATCGCGCGCTCGCTGCGTGAGCGTTGGTAGCTCGGCGCGGTGTCGACGTAGTTCACGCCGCCGTCGAGGGCGAGGTCGAGGGCGCGCACGGCTTCCAGGTCGGCGGGAATCTCGGCTGTGCCGAGGGCGTAGATGGAGGCTTCGAAGCCCATGCGGCCGAGCTTGCGGCGCGGGATGGAGGGCTTGGGCGCGGCGCCGTCTTGGTTGGATGCGAGGCCGGCCGCGGCGAGGCCTGCGGCGCCGGCGGCGCGGAAGAGGTCCCTGCGGGTGATCATCGCGGGGGGCGGGTGGCGAGGGGGAGGCGCGGGAGGATTGTACGCGAGGGGAGGGGGGCGAGGTGCGGATCGCGAGCGCGGGAGGATGGCGGGTGGGGCAGGACGCTCGGCGATGGGCGATGGGTCGTGATGGTTGTGTCGCTTGGGCTGGGGCTGAGAAGCAAGCTTACAGGGGCGCGCTGCGCGCGCTTCGGCGGCCGAGTACGGCCGCCGGATTCCGCGTCCGGTTCGGCCGCAGACGGCCGAACCTACCGCGGAATTCAGGGGTAAGAGCTTCGCGCCCGAATGGCGTCGCACGGCGTCGTGATTCCGTGCAAGCATCGTCCCGGAGTTGAATGGCGGGTACTCGACGAGAGCTTCGAAGCCTACGGTTGTTCGCACAGCGCTCGCTACGACTGCGTTCGCCGATGCACGCGATCGCCGCCGCTCGAGGTAAACGACCCGAGTCGGCACGCGCGATGGACTAACGTCGTTCGTGCCAGAGTGTCGGGGGGTGTGCGCATTCGACACCCATGACTCCATTCGGGCGCGAAGCTCCGCTACCTGAATTCCGGGCGCGATAAGGGGGCCGTCTTCGGCCCCCTTGAGCGCACGGAATCCGGCGGCCGTACTCGGCCGCCGAAGCGCGCGAAGCGCGCCCCTGCACCGACCCCTGTCTCCTGGCCAGTGTTCCGGGTGGGTCCAACGACCTGACCCGCTACTCGCCCTCCCCCGTCACCCCCCACTCCTTCAACCTCTGATACACCTTCGCGCGCGAGATCCCGAGCATCCGCGCCGCCTCGCGCTTGTCCCCCCCAGCCTTCGCCAGCGCCGCCTCGATCGCCTCGCGCTCGAGCTGCGCCAGCGGCTTGACCAGCTCCAGCTTCGGCCCCTCGCCCCACCCCGCCGCGATCGGTCCCGGTTGACCGACCAATCCCGAGTCGCTGACCACCCCCTCGCTGAGCACGAGCAAGCGCGCCAGCTCGTTGAACAGCTCGCGCACGTTCCCCGGCCACGCCCTGCGCACGAGCTGCGCGAGCACCGCCGGCGCGATCTCACGCCGCTCTCCGGTCTCCGCCTCGTGCAGCCGCAGGAAGTGGTCGACCAACGCCGGGATGTCCTCGACCCGCGCGGCGATCGGCGGCATGCGGATCGTGATGCCGTTCAAGCGGTAATAGAGATCGGCGCGGAAGCGGTTGGCGCGCACCTCCTCTTCCAGGTCCCTGTTGGTCGCGGCGACCAGGCGGAAGTCGACCGTGCGGGTGTCGCTGTCGCCGACGCGGCGCACCTCGGAGGTCTCGAGCACGCGCAGGAGCTTCGCCTGCAGCTCGAGCGGCAGCTCGCCGATCTCGTCCAGGAACAGCGTCCCGCCGTGGGCGCGCTCGAAGAGGCCCTCGCGGTCGCGGTCGGCGCCGGTGTAGGCGCCCTTCTGGGTGCCGAACAGCTCGGCCTCGATCAGCGAGGCCGGCAGCGCGGCGCAGCTCTCGCTCACGAAGGTTTTCTCCGCGCGCTCCGACAGCTCGTGCACCGCGCGCGCGGCCAGCTCCTTGCCGGTGCCGCTCTCGCCGGTCACCAGCACCGCGAGCGTGCTCGCCGCCGCGCGCTCGATCAGCCGGTGCGCCTCGCGCATCGGCGCCGAGTTGCCCACCAGCCCGCCGGCGCTCGCCGGCAGGCTCTTCTCGGCCAGCGCCTTGCGCGCCGTACGCAGGTCCGACTCCTTGCGCACGACCGCTCGGTTCAGCTCCCGGTTCAAGCGCCGGATCTCCTCCAAGCGGCGCACCTGGAGGATCGCGAGGGCCGCCGGGTCCGCCAGGAGCCCGAGGACGCGTTCCGTGCGCTCGTTGAAGGCGCCCTCGC
>DATKBQ010000189.1:0-6361 GCA_035546375.1 Planctomycetota bacterium
CCCGCGAGGATCGTCAGCGCGGAGCACGCGAGCTTCCACTCGAGATCGCTCGCGGTGGATCGACGCACATCAACGCGGCCGGCTCGGTCCTTGCGCAGCCCGAGGATCACCTCCAGCGCGCAGGCCAAGTGGCCGGAAAGCAGCGCTCCGCTTGCCAGCACGAGCAGCGTGAGCGACGCCTGGCTGCCGCGGACGAGCGCGGCGCCGTATCCCGCCAGCCCCGCGAGGAACAGGAGCCTGCCCGGCTCGCGCAAGCTCCAGCGCGCGCCATGTGCGAGGAACAGGCGCAGCGTGCGCCAACCGTCGCGCAGCGTGCGCAGGTGTGGCGGATGCGCCCTACGGCCATCGGGGTGGAGGGTGATCGCCACCTCGCTCATCCGCACACCGGCGCGGCTCGCGAGCAGGATCATCTCGGTGGCGAACTCCATCCCCGTGCAGCGCTGTCCCAGGCGCAGGACGAGCTCGCGCTCGAAGGCGCGCAGGCCGCAGTAGACGTCGCGCACCGGCGCGCCGAACCACCGGCGCGCGAGCAGCGAGAAGAACGGGTTGCCGATCCAACGGTGCGCCGGCGGCATCGCGCCGGGGAGGATCGTCCCGCCGCCGGACGGCAGGCGGCAGCCCTGCACCAGCTCGAATCCCTCGCGCAGCTTGGCGACGAAGGCCGGCAGCTCGCCGAAGTCGTAGCTGTCGTCGGCGTCGCCCATGAGCACCCAGCGGCCGCGCGCGGCGGCGATTCCGGCGGCGAGCGCGCTCCCGTAGCCGCGCTCCGCGACGTGCACGACGCGCGCACCGGCCGCCGCTGCGAGCTCGGGAGAGCCGTCTCGGCTGCCGTTGTCGGCGACGATCACCTCGCCGTCGATCCCGCTCTCGCGCAAGGCACGCCAGGCCTTCTCGACGCAGGCCGCCACCGTGTCCGCCTCGTCGAGGCACGGCAGGACCACCGAGAGCTCCGGCTGCGGGCCGTCGGCGACCACCGCTCCGGGCGCCGCGCGCCCGTGGGAAAGGCTGGGGGAGGCCATGGCGGTCGGGCCCGCTATCGGCAGCCCCTGCCCTGCGCATTGAGGCGCGCGGGCGTGCCGGCAGGAGCCTGCGCTCATCCGCCGTCGAGCGGCGGGCAGTAGTAGAAGGTCCAGCCGGAGGGCAGGACCTTGGCGCGCGCGCCGCGCACCCGCCGCGCATAGTTGAGGTGCTCGCCCGAGCGTCCCGGGGCGTCGACGAGGCGGTAGAAGAAGGTGGGCCACCACTGGCTCCAGTCCTCCACGCGCTGGCCGCGGAAGACGGCCGGGTTGTCCTTCTCGGGGTTGCGCCGCTCGCGGATCAGCCGGGCCGTGCGCGCGCGCTGGTCCTCGAAGAGCCCCTCCGTGAAGGCCGGCAGCGGGCCCAGCGGCGGCTCGACCTCGATGCCGGCGCGCTGCAGATCCTCGCGCGCGAGCCGCGTCGAGAGCTCGGCGCTCCAATCGCCGGCCTCGGCCTCGTCCAGCTCGATCCCGCGGCTCGCCGCCGCCTCGCGCACGACCCGCGCCGGGATTCCCTCGTAGCGGCAGGCGGCCTCGATCACGATCAGCGGCCCGCTCCAGCGCTCGAGGAACTCGCGGCGCACCGGCGCGACGGACTGCACCGGCATGCCCGTGTAATAGGTGAGCGGGAGGTGATCGTTGGGCGTGGCGTACACTCGCGTCCCCGGGGCCAGCTCGCCCTGCGCGCGCAGCTCCGCCAGCGCGCGCTCGAGCGGAAAGAGCGGGCGCCGGTGGAAGAGCCAGCCGTAGCGGGCTTGGCCGAAGACCAGCGTCAACGCCGAGGTGAGCACGACCGCGAGCGCCAGCGAGCGGCGCGGGGCGAGGCTGCGCGCCAGCGTGCAGAGCACCAGGCAGCCGAGCAGCATCCCGGGTCCGGCGATCGGGATCGTCAGGCGCTGCACGAAGAAGCTGGCCACGGGCGTCAGGAAGGTGAACAGGATCCAGGCCGCCGCGAGCCAGCCGGCGAGCAGCCATCCCGCGGTCCGTGCCTCGCGCCAAGGAGCTGCGCGCTCGCCGGGGAGCGCTCGCAGGCGCGGCAGCAGTGCGAAGCCGATCAGGCCCGCCAGCGCGATGGCGAAGAACGGCAGCTTGACTTCAGGGTACAGCCAGAGATCGCGCGGCAGATCCAAGAGCCGCCAGGCCGACGGCTGGGCCTGCGCGCGATCGAGGAAGCCCGTGAGCACGATCCACGGCAGCGTGGCGAGCGCCACGAGCGCGCCCACCGCGGCGAGCCGGAGCCAGCCGCCGGGCCGGCGCACCAGGACCGGCGCCATCGCCGCGACCACCGAGCAGGCGACGGTGAAGGTCAGGACGTGCGTGTGGAAGAGCAGCGCGAGGACCAACGCGAGGAAGAGGTGGTCGCGCTTTTCCCCGCGGCGCAGGACCAGCCACGCGGCGGCGCAGGCCGCGGTGCTCAGGAGAACGGTGGCGGAGTAGTAGCGCGCTTGGCGCGCGTACGAGACAAAGGGCGGCGCGAAGGCCGTGGCGATCAAGACCGACCAAGCCAGCTCCCGCCCGCCCAGGAGCCGGCCGGTCGCAAAGAGCACGAGCAGGGCGAGCATGCCGAAGACCACGCCCGGCACGCGTCCGGCTACGGTGCGCAGGCGCACCTCGCGCTCGCCGTGGACCACCCGCAGCGGCTCGGGAACGGTGTCCGGGCGCACGCCGAGGATCCGCAACGAGAGCGCGATCGAGTACAGCGGGAGCCAGCCGTGGTAGATCGCCAGGCCGCGCCGCGAGTAGGAGAGGTCGCGGAACTCGTACTCCGCGCTCTCCGGCCAGGGCTCGATCAGGAGGTTCTCGAAGATCGGCTGGCCGAGGTAGCGATCGACCGGCACGCCGTGCTCGAGGATCGTGAGCGCGTTGATGCAGGACTCGGCCTCGTCCACCCAGCACGGCGGCGAGTCCAGCCGCGCCGTGCGCAGGACGAGCCCCAGGCCCAGCACGCAGGCGAAGAGCGCGCCGCGGATCCAAGGGCGTCGGAACGCCGGCCACCGGCGGCGGGACACCGGCGCGCTCAGGGCCCGCGCCCGCCGAGGGCGTGCCGGGCCAGGGCGAAGAGCGCCAGCTCGACCCCGGCGGCGGCGAGCGCCGCGCCCACGGCGATCCATGCCAAGGAAGGCGCGGCGGCGAGCAGGCCGGCGCCGGCGGCCAGCGGGACGAGCGCCAGCGCAAGCGAGCGCTCGAGACCGTGCGGGTGCCTGGGTGAGGCGCGCGAGCGCAGGAGCCGCGCGAGCAGGAGCCCCTGGACTCCGCACGCCGTCGCCAGCGAGGCGGCGACGAGCACGGCCGCGCCGGGCTGCCAGCGCGCGCCGGCCACCAGGGCGAAGAGCAGCGGCGACAGTCCGGCCACCAGGAGCGCCCAGCCGGCGGCGGCGAGCACGCCCTCGCCGCCCAGCTCCAAGTAGAGCCGCAGGGTCCGCCAGCCGTCGTGCCACGTCCGCAGGTGCCCCTCGTGGGACTTGCGGCCGTCGGGGTGGAGCGTGATGCCGACCTCGGCGATCTTGAGGCGCGCGCGGCCGGCGCGGATCACCATCTCGGGCGCGAACTCCATCCCCGGTGCGCGGACCTCGATCTCGTCGAGCAGGTCGCGGCGAAAGGCGCGCATGCCGCAGTACACGTCGTGCACCGGCGTGTGGAAGGCGTGTCGCGCGAGCCAGGAGAGGAAGGGATTGCCCAGCCAGCGATGCAGGCTCGGCATGGCTCCGTCCAGGATCCGGCCTCCACCCGCCGGCAACCGGCAGCCCTGCACCAGGTCGTGCCCGGCGCGCAGCGCCTCGACGAAGCGCGGCAGCTCGCCCAGGTCGTAGCTCGCGTCGGCGTCCGCGATCAGCACCCAGCGCCCGCGGGCGGCGCGCACTCCGCCGGCGATCGCGCGCCCGTAGCCTCGCCCCTCCACGCCCACGACCCGCGCGCCGGCAGCCGCGGCCAGCTCGCGCGACCCGTCGCGGCTGCCGTTGTCCACGAGGATCACCTCGCCGGCGATGCCGGCGCGCTCCAGCGCGGTGCGGGCGGTTTCGATGCAGCCGACCAGCGTTTCCGCCTCGTTCAGGCACGGCAGGACCACCGACAGCTCGAGCTGCGGAACCGAGGCAGTCGGCGGCTCGGCGCTCATGGTGCGGTGCGGAACGGGCTCGTGGAGGATGGCCGTCGGACCTGCAGGCGGGGGGGGTGGCATGCGCGAGCCGCCGGGCAGGTCAGGCTGCATTCGGAGATCGTGACCGCCGGCCCAGAGGCGCGCAAGCCGTGGCGGTTGGGCGCGACGCATGCGCGCGGTGGTGCGGGGACGCTCGGCCGCAGAAACGCGCGGGAGGACCCAAAGGTGGGACTGCTCGTGCACAATGGAGCGCGTCCGGATGCCCCGGCGGCCGTGCCTTGACCCCGCGACCCCAGCTCCCACCATGACGATCACCTCGAGCTCCGCTTCAGCCCTGGCCCTGATCCTCGCCCTGCATGCGAGCGCACCCTCCGCGCAGGAGCCGGCGCCGCTCCCGCAGCTCTTCGTGCCGCTCGAAACCGGGCCGGCCGTGTCCGACCCGGACGCGAGCGTGACGGTGCGCGAACGCACGGTCGGGGCCCGCGTCGAGCTCCTCGCCGATGGCGCGCAGCGTCCGGGCTCGCGGCGGATCGAGCTGAACCTGTTCCCGGACCTGGCGCTCGCCTTCGTGCTCGAGCGCGCCGAGCCGGCGTGGGGCGGCGGCTGGATCGCCTCCGGCCGGATCGAGGAGGACCGCTGGGGCAGCGCGATCTTCTCGGTGATCGACGGAGTCGTCGCCGGCACCGTGCGCGCCCACGGCGAGCTGTACCGGGTGCGCTACGCCGGCGGCGGCGTGCACGTGGTGGCGCAGCTCGACGAGGAGCGCTTCCCGGTCTGCGGCAACGGGCCGGAGCAGGAGCTTGCGCCCGCCTCCGCGGCGGGCACGGGCGCGGCGCCGGCGCAGGAGGCCGCGCGCTCCGCCGGCGGAGCTCAGCCCCTGTCCATGGGCGGGGCCACGGTGGACGTGCTCGTGGTGTACACCACCAAGGCCAAGAACGCCCAGGGCGGGACGGCGTCGATGCAGGCCCTGGTCAACCTGGCGATCGCCGAGACGAACCAGGCCTACTCGCAAAGCCAGGTCGGCCAGCGGCTGCGGCTCGTGCACCAGGCCGAGCTCGCGGGCTACACCGAGAACGGCAGCTTCACGACCGAGCTCAACCGGTTGACGAACCCCGGCGACGGCTGGATCGACGACGTGCACCTGTGGCGCGACCAGTACGGAGCCGACGAGGTGTCGATGATCATCGACAGCACGCAGTACTGCGGCATCGCCTGGCTGATGAACCCGGTCAGCAGCTCGTTCGCGGCGAACGCGTTCAACGTGGTCTCGCGCACGTGCACGACGGGCTACTACAGCTTCGGCCACGAGCTGGGCCACAACATGGCCTGCCACCACGACCATGGGAACGCGGGCTCGGCGGCCTACCCGTACGCCTATGGCTACCGCACGCCGAGCGGCAAGTGGCGCACGATCCTGGCGTACGCGCCGGGAACGCGGATCCCGTACTTCTCGAACCCGAACGTCAGCTACCAGGGCGAGGCGCTGGGGATCCCCGAGCCGCTGCCGCTGCCGTCGGAGAACTGGAAGACCTTGAACAACAGCGCGCCGGTCGTCTCCCAGTGGCGCTGCGCGATCCCCGAGCCGTACGGCGCGGGCAAGCCCACCTCGAGCGGCAGCCAGCCGAGCTTGGGCTGGACCGGCTCCCCGAAGCTCTCCGGCGGTCCGTTCACGGTCGACATCGCCTCCGCCGAGCCCGGCAAGCCGGCGCTGGTCTTCTACGGATTCATGGCGGGCCAGACGCCGTTCCTCGGCGGGACCCTGTACGTCTCCGGGACGGTGGTGCGCTTGGCCGTGCAGACCCTCGACGGCTCCGGAGCGGCGCAGTTCCCCTTCCCGCTGGCGGGCTTCGTCGCGGGGGACGAGCTGTACGCGCAGGGCTGGTTCCGCGACCCGGCGCATCCCGACGGCACGGGAGCGGGCCTGACGAACGGGCTGCGGATCGACGTCTGCCCGTAGGCTCGCGGCGCGCCGCACAGCGCGACCGCTGGACGCAGGCGCGGCGCGTGCATCGGTTTCCGAGCGTCCAGCGGCCAGTGATGCTCTTCGGGCTGGGGTAGAACCCCGTTAGCATTCGCGATCGGCGCGCAGAGCGGCGCCTGCGATCTTGCTCCGCGACACCCCCGAGCACGAGCCCGCGCGCGCGGCGGGCCGCGGCCGCTGGCACCACGCCCTGGTGATCCTCGCGCTCGGCGCGGGCGCGCTCGCGTGCGCCGGCATGCTCGCGAGCGCCTGGGCCGAGCGCGCGGA
>DATKBQ010000190.1:0-4436 GCA_035546375.1 Planctomycetota bacterium
CTGCACCGCCTCTTCTGGGTGCCGCGCGGGCTCGACGCGCGCGAGGGAGCCTACGTGCGCTACCCGAGCGAGGAGCTGTATGCGATCACGTGCCTGGAGTCGCAGCGCTCGTCCACGCTCGTCGTCGGCGAGGACCTGGGCACGGTCCCACCCGAGGTGCGGCCGGCGATGGCCCGGCGCGGGCTGCAGCGGATGTACGTGCTGCCGTTCGAGCTGACAGAAGGCGGGCGCGAGCCGATGCGGCACGTGCTGCGCGACAGCCAGGCGACGCTCGGAACCCACGACATGGCGCCGTTCGCGGCGTTCCTCGCGAAGCTCGACCTCGCCGACCAGCGCGCGCTGGGGCTGGTGGACGACGAAGGGGCGCGGAACGCCCGGGAGCGGCGCGACAGGGAGCTCGCGCTCCTGCTAGACTGGCTCGCCCGCGAGGGTTGGACGCGCAGCGAGCCTTCCGGCCTCGAGGTCCTGCACGGGTTGCTCGCGTGGCTGGGAGCGAGCCCGGCGCGCGTAGTGGTGGCGAGCCTCGAGGACCTGTGGGGCGAAACGCTGCCGCAGAACACCCCCGGGACCACGTCCGAGCGGTGCAACTGGCGCCGCAGGGCTCGGCACGGACTCGAGGAGCTGATGCGCATGGAGCAGGTGCGCGCTCCGCTCCAGGCCTTGGACCGCTGGCGAAGAGAGGAGCAAGGATGAAGAAGAAGAAGGTGCGCCGATCGGCGACTCCCGAGCGCGCGGCACGGAGCCCGGCCGCCGGCTCGCGCCCGAGCGCTCGTTCACGAGCGCGAGATGACCCGAGCGCTCGTTCACGAGCGCGAGATGAATCGTCCGCGCGCTCGCCCACGCCTTCGCCTGCGCGAGCCAAATCCGCTTCCGCCGCCCCCAAGCTCCCCACGATGCTCCACGACTTCAGCCTGCTCACCGACGACGACCTCTACCTCTTCAACGAGGGCACGCACTACGACCTGGGCGAGAAGCTCGGCGCGCGCCTGGCGACCTTCCGCGGCCGCAGCGGCGTCGCCTTCGCCGTGTGGGCGCCGAACGCGCGCGGCGTGAGCGTGATGGGGGAGTTCAACGGCTGGGACAAGAAGAGCCACCCCCTGCGCTCGCGCGGCGGCTCCGGGATCTGGGAGGGCTTCGTGCCGGGCCTGGGGCGCGGCACCGTCTACAAGTTCCACGTCCGAGGGCACGGCGGCTACGAGGTGGACAAGGCCGATCCGTTCGCGCTCCTGGCGCAGCCGCCGCCGGCGACCGCGTCGGTCGTGTGGGACCTCGACTACGCTTGGGGCGACCGCGAGTGGATGGAGTCGCGCGCGGAGGCGATCTCGCTCGCGGCGCCGATCGCGATCTACGAGGTGCACCTGGGCTCGTGGCGCCGCGTGCCGGGCGAAGGCGACCGGCCGCTGACCTACCGCGAGACGGCGCCGCTCTTGGTGGAGCACGTCAAGCGCTGCGGCTTCACCCACGTCGAGTTCCTGCCGCTGATGGAGCACCCCTTCTACGGCTCGTGGGGTTACCAGACGACCGGCTACTTCGCGCCGACCTCGCGCTACGGCACGCCCCAGGACTTGATGCACCTGATCGACGTGCTGCACCAGGCGGGGATCGGCGTGATCCTCGACTGGGTGCCCTCGCACTTCCCGAGCGACGAGCACGGGCTGGTGTACTTCGACGGCACGCACCTCTACGAGCACTCCGACCCTCGCCAAGGCTTCCACCCCGAGTGGGGCAGCTACATCTTCAACTACGGCCGCAGCGAGGTGGCAAGCTTCCTGATCAGCAGCGCCTTCCACTGGCTCTCGCGCTACCACGCCGACGCGATACGGGTCGACGCCGTGGCCTCGATGCTGTACCTGGACTACTCGCGCAAGGAGGGCGAGTGGATCCCGAACAAGTACGGCGGGCGCGAGAACCTCGAGGCGGTCGACTTCCTGCGTCGCTTCAACCTGGCGGTCTACGGGCGCTTCCCCGACGTGCAGACGATGGCGGAGGAGTCCACCGCCTGGCCGATGGTGTCGCGCCCGACCTGGGTCGGCGGCTTGGGCTTCGGGCTCAAGTGGGACATGGGCTGGATGCACGACACCCTGCAATACATGCAGCGCGAGCCGGTCCACCGCAAGTATCACCACAACAACCTGACCTTCCGGCTGATCTACGCCTTCAACGAGAACTTCGTCCTGCCGCTCTCCCACGACGAGGTGGTCTACGGCAAGGGCTCGCTGCTCGGGAAGATGCCGGGAGACGAGTGGCAGAAGCTCGCCAACCTGCGCCTGCTCCTCGCCGGCATGACCGCGCAGCCCGGCAAGAAGCTCGTCTTCATGGGCGGCGAGTTCGGCCAGGGACAGGAATGGTCCCACGAGCGCAGCCTCGACTGGCACCTGCTCGACTCGCCGTCCCACGAGGGGATCCTGCGCTGCGTGCGCGACCTGAACCGGCTCTACGCGAGCGAGCCCGCGCTGCACGAGCTCGATTGCGACCCGGCCGGCTTCGAGTGGGTCGACGCGAACGACGCCGAGCAGAGCGCGCTCAGCTTCCTGCGCAAGGGCCGGGCGCCCGGGGAGATGATCCTGATCGTGCTCAATTTCACGCCGGTCCCGCGCCACAACTACCGGCTCGGCGTCCCCGAGGGCGGCTTCTGGCGCGAGGCCCTGAACACCGATGCCGGCGACTACGGCGGGAGCCGGCAGGGCAACCTCGGCGGGGCGGATGCCGCGCCGGTCGCCTGTCACGGGCGCCCGTGGTGCCTGACCGTGACCCTGCCCCCGCTCGGCGCGGTGTTCTTCAAGCGCGAGGCGTAGACCTGGACCTGGGAGCCACCTGCCTGGCCGATGGGCGGACGCGCTTTCGCGTGTGGGCTCCGCGGGCGAAGCGTGTCGACGTGCGGATCCTGGCCACGCGCCGCCGCGCCGAGCGCGTGCTGCCGCTCGAGCCGGCCCTCGACCCAACGGAGCTCGGCTACTTCGCCGGCGAGCACGAGGCCGCGGCCGGCGACCGCTACGTCTACCGCCTCGACGGCGCGGCCGAGCGGCCGGATCCAGCCTCCCGCTCGCAGCCCGAGGGCGTGCACGAGCCCTCGGAGATCGTCGATCCGCTCACGCACGCCTGGAGCGACCCGGGATGGCGCGGCGTCCCGCTCGAGCGGCTCGCGATCTACGAGCTGCACGTCGGCACGTTCTCGCGCGAGGGCACGTTCGACGGCGTGATCCCACGGCTCGACGGCCTCGCCGAGCTGGGCGTGACCGCGCTCGAGCTGATGCCGGTCGCGCAGTTCCCGGGCTCGCGCAACTGGGGCTACGACGGCGTCTTCCCGTTCGCGGTGCAAGCGAGCTACGGCGGGTCCGAGGGTCTGCGCCGCCTGGCCGACGCATGCCACGCGCGCGGCCTCGCGCTGATCCTCGACGTCGTCTACAACCACCTCGGCCCCGAAGGCAACTACCTCGCCGAGTTCGGCCCTTACTTCAGCGATCGCCACAAGACCCCTTGGGGCGCGGCGATCAACTTCGACGGGCCCGACAGCGACGAGGTGCGCCACTTCTTCGTCCAGAACGCGCTCCTCTGGATCCGCGAATACCACGTCGACGCGCTGCGGATCGACGCGATCCACGGGATCGTCGACACCTCCGCCGAGCCCTTCCTGGCCGAGCTGGCCGGCGCCGTCCACGCCCTGGGGCGCGAGCTCGGCCGCGAGGTGCTCGTGATCGCCGAGAGCGACCTCAACGACCCGCGCGTCGTGCGCCCGCGCGAGCTCGGCGGCCACGGCCTCGACGCCCAGTGGAGCGACGACTTCCACCACGCCTTGCACGCCCTGCTCACCGGCGAGCGCTCGGGCTACTACGAGGACTTCGGCCGTCTAGACCAGCTCGCGACCGCCTACCGCCAGGGCTTCGTCTTCACCGGCCAGCGCTCCGCCCACCGCCGCCGCCGCCACGGCGCGCCTCCCGACGCCGTCCCCGGCGAGCGCTTCGTGGTCTCCGCCCAGAACCACGACCAGGTCGGCAACCGCGCCCTCGGCGAGCGCCTCTCGACCCTGGTCCCCTTCGAGGCCCTCAAGCTCGCCGCCGGCGCCCTCCTGATCGCCCCCTTCGTCCCGCTCATCTTCATGGGCGAGGAGTACGCCGACCCTGCCCCCTTCCTCTATTTCATCGACCACTCCGACCCCGCCCTGATCGAAGCCGTCCGCCTCGGCCGCCGCGCCGAGTTCGCCGCCTTCGCCTGGCAGGCCGACATCCCCGACCCCCAGAGCCCCACGACCTTCGAGCGCTCGCGCCCCGACCCCTCCCTCGCCACCCACGGCCGCCACGCCGCTCTGCGCTCTCTCTACCGCGCCCTCCTCACCCTGCGTCGCGAGCACCCCGCCCTCTCGCAGCTCTCGCGCGACGACACCACCGCCGACGCCGACGAGCCCACCTGCCTCCTGCGGCTCACCCGCAGCCCCCGCG
>DATKBQ010000191.1:0-6968 GCA_035546375.1 Planctomycetota bacterium
GAGATCGACGCCCCAGATCTCGTCCTCGGCGCCCGGGGAGGTGAGGAGGTAGCTCACGAGCCAGGGCTGTTGGGCGGAGTGGCGCACCTGGACGAGGCGCTGCTGGATCAGGCCCGAGCCGAACTCGAGCCAGCGGTCCAGGCGGCCTTCCGAGCTGGCGGGAAGGGCCGCGCGCTCGGCCTTCATCTCGCCGATGAGCTTCGGTGCACGCCACGCGTAAACGGCGGCGGCCCAGAGGCCTAGGAGGATCAAGGTGACGATCAGGAGGATGCCGCTGACGCGCCGATCGCGGGCGGGGGTGGGCGGGAGCATGGCGCGCCATTGTGGGCGCGGTCGTTGAGAGGTTCCATGACGGTCAGGTTGGCGTTGGCGCGCGGGGCGCTCGAGGGAGGAGTCGGCGACATGGCTCTAGGGCCGTGCAGAGGCGCGCTTCGCGCGCTTCGGCGGCCGTACTCGGCCGCCGAAGCGCCCGAAGGGCGCCCCTGCACCGACCTTTCTCTGCGTTCGAGATGTTCCCCGAATCCATCGCACGCACGCGCCCGCTCGCCCTCCACGCAACCCTGCGCTCGATCCACGAGACGTCGCCTCCCACCTGCGACCACCTCGAGGAATCGCTCGTCCGTGGGCATCTTCGCTGACCTTTCGACCCCAACGCCGCACCCGCGCCCTCCCCCGCTACCATCTCCCCCTTGCCCCGCCGCATCTTCATCGGCGACATCCAAGGCTGTCGCGACGAGCTCCAGCGCCTCCTCGACCGCCTCCGCTTCGACCCCGCCGCCGACGAGCTCCACCCCGTCGGCGACTTCGTCAACCGCGGCCCCGACTCCGCGGGCACGCTGCGCCTCGCGCGCTCCCTCGGCGCCGGCGGCGTGATCGGCAACCACGACCTGCACCTCCTGCGCGCCTCGCGCGGCCAGCGCGAGCCGAAGCCGCGCGATACCTTCCACGACGTGCTCGAAGCCGACGACCGCGAGGACCTGCTCGCTTGGCTCGCCGCGCGGCCCTTCATCCGCGCCTGGCCCGACGTCCTGCTCGTGCACGCCGGCCTGAAAGCCTCCTGGACCGACCCCGAGCGCGCCCTCTCGGGCCTCGATCCTTACCACCCCGGGCCCGACGGGACCTTCGCGGTGCGCGTGCGCTACTGCACCCCTTCCGGCGAGCTCACCGACCAGGAGGATCCACCGCCCCCGCCGCCCTTCGCCCCCTGGTTCGAGCACTGGCTCGCCGCCAGCCACGACCCGCGCACGCTCGTCTACGGCCACTGGTCGCGCATGGGCCTCGTGGTCAGCGAGCGCCTGCGCGGGCTCGACAGCGGCTGCGTCTGGGGCGGAGCCCTCAGCGCCTGGATCGCCGAGGAGGACCGCATCGAGCAGGTCCCCGCGGCGCGCATGTACTCCCCCATTGAAGAATGAGGCCGGCCCCTGCCCGCCGCGGGCGCCTACCCTGACACCCCCCACCCCACAGGAGCGCAGATGAGCGAACGCGTCTACAAGAAGATCGAGATCGTCGGCAGCTCGGGCGAGTCGGTCACGGCCGCCATCGAGCAGGCGGTCGCGAAGGCGAGCCGCACGCTGCACAACCTCGACTGGTTCGAGGTGAGCGAGGTGCGCGGGCGGATCCAGGACGGCAAGATCGCCGACTACCAGGTGACGCTCAAGGTCGGCTTCCGGCTCGACTGAGCGCGCGCGCTCACGCTCCTGCGAACGCCCGGCGCCAGAGGTCGGTCTGCAGCAGCCCCTCGGGGTCCAGCTCGCGCTTGAGGCGCTCGAACGCCGCGAGCTTCTCGGGCGGGAAGAAGCGCCGCGCGTCGCGCGAGGTGATCACCAAGTCCTTGGCGAAGTAGAAGCGCCCGCCGGCCGCGAGCACGACCTCGGTCATCTCCGCGCACAGCCGCCACAAGCCCTCGCGCCGCTCGGGCGAGACCTTGAAGTCCATCGCGAAGCTCCAGCCGTCGACGGCGTGGGTCAGCCAGAACGGATCGGGCCGGTGGCGCTTGAAGACGCCCAGGTAAGGGACGTGACCGGCGCGGCGGCAGCGCGCGAGCAGATCCTGGAAGACATCGTGCGCCGCGGCCGAGGGCACGAACGGCTGGTACTGGATCAGCCCGCGCCGCACCGGCTCGCGGCCGTAGGCCCACTTCCAGTTCGGGACGTAGTCCAACAGGAAGGCGAAGGCGGCGTGGGGTTGGAGATGCGGCTCCCCCATCCCCTCGATGCGGCCGGCCAGGTACTTGGCGGCGTTGATCAGGCGCATGCCCGGATCGTTGTTGAACAGGCGCAGGATGCGCCAGGCCTCGGACTTCGGGAAGAGCCCGAGGATCTTCGCGGGCAGCTCCTGGTGCTCGACGCTGAGCGTCTGTTCGGGATGCGGATCCTCCCCGGGCTCGAGGTGCTGGCCCAGGTGCACGAGGCCGCGCCCCGAGGCGTCCCCGGCCGGGAAGCAGTCGATCCAGCCGACGAGGTAGTCGGCCCGCCCGCGGCCGGCCTCGAACGCGGCCATCATCTCGCGCAGGTTGCGCGTGCTGATCCCGCGCACGCGCAGATCGCCCGAGTGGACGCGCTTGGTGGCGAGCACGATCCGGCTGAAGACGCCGAGCAGGCCGAAGCCGCCGATCGCGGCGTGGAAGAGGTCGGCGTCGCGCTCGCGCGAGCAGGTCCTGACCTCGCCCGAGGGGAGCACCAGGTCGAACTCGAGCGTCGCGTCGCCGATCGTCCCGACCTTGAAGTTGTTCTTGCCGTGGATGTTCGCCGCCAGCGCGCCGCCGAGCGTCGGGAACATGGTCCCGGAGACCACGCGCGGCCACCAGCCGTCGGGCAGGATGCGCTTCCAGAGCTGCTCGACGGTGACGCCCGGCTCGACCTCGGCGATCCCCGTCTCGGGGCTCCAGCCGAGGATCCGGTTCATGCGCGAGAGCTCGAGCACGTGCCCGGCGCCGTTCACGCTCGCGTCGCCGTAGCTGTTGCCGGTGCCGCGCGGCCCGAGCGGCACGCGGTCCTGGCGCGCGATCTCGAAGCAGCGCACCAGCTCCTCGATCGAGCGCGGCCGCAAGACGCGGCTCGGCGCGCCGACGGCCATGCCCCAGCCCTCGACGAGCTCCCAGCTGCGCGGGACCGGCGGCCCTTCCGCCGCCGCGCGCCGCGGCGAGGCGCGCACCGCCGTGCGGGCCATCAGAAGCTCAGCTTGCGGAAGACGAAGGAGGGGATCAGGACGAGCACCAGCGCCACCAGTCCCCAGCGGCGCGGGACGTAGCGCACGTTGACGCCTCGACGGGCGGCATCGAGCGAGCGCCGCGCGGCCTCCTCGGCGCTGATCAGCCAAAAGACTTTCTTGCCGCGCGTCATCGCCGTGTCCACGAAGCCTGGCCGGATCGTGCACACGTGGACGCCGGCCTCGGAAAGGCGGTTGCGCAGGGCCTCGAGGTAGTGGTCCATGGCCGCCTTGCTCGCGCCGTAGACCGGGTTGCCCTTGCGGCCGCGCGCCCCGGCGATCGAGGAGATGCCGAGCAGGGTGCCGCTGCGCTGGGTGCGGAAGAGGACGGCTGCGGCGTTGCACCAGCCGATGCACCCGCCGAGGTTGACGGAGAGCATCTCGAGGTCCTTCGCGGTGTCGTACTCCGCCGGCGCGACGTCGGGCATGACCGCCGCGGCGAAGACCAGGAGGTCGAGGCCGCCGAGGTCGCGGACGAGGCGCTCGAAGAGCTCGGGGATCTCCTCGGCGTCGCGCACGTCGTGGCGAGCGGGGAGGATCCGGCCGCCCGTGGAGGCACAGGCGTCGCGGCATTCCGCGGCGAGGCGGTCGAGGTCGCCGGCGCGGCGCGCGAGGGCGGCGACCTGCCAGCCCTCGCAGGCGAGCTGGCGGGCGATCGCGGCGCCGATGCCGGAGCTGGCACCGACGACGATGGCGCGGCCGGGAGGGGTGCGCGGGGATGCGGCGATGGGAGCCGCATGGGCGGCGGTCGCGGGCTCGGTCAGATCGTGGACGGCCATGGAGGGAGGGGGATCGTGGGAAGAGTATCCCGGCGAGTGCCGGGGCGTACCAGGCAGTGCCCGGGGGGTCACCTGCCTCGCTCGCCTCGTACACGAGTTGTTCGGAGAGTCCGAGAATCGACAACGACGAAATCGCTTTCGGGCGCGAAGCTCTTCCAACCTGAATTCCGGGCGCGATGAGCGGCCGTCTTCGGCCGCTCGAGCGCACGGAATCTCGCGGCCGTACTCGGCCGCGAAAGCGCGCGCCAGCGGGCCTCTGCACGCTTGCTCGCTCCGTTCCTGCCTGCATCACGTCGCGCTCCAACCACGACGCGAGGACTCCGCTCCATATCCCGGACCTCAATACATCCCGAGCACGCTCCCATCCGCGAACCGCGCACACGGCTGCTCCTTCCTTTGCTCGACCCCGAACAACCACCGCCGCTCCGGCGCGAGCGCGAGCCAGCACCACGGCCGCTCCGTCACCCGTGCGCGCGGGCCCAGCGCATCCGCGCCCGTCCCCCAGGCCTGCATCCAAGTGCTCCACGCCTTCGGCCGGTGGCGCGCGGCGACGTGGATCGGATCGGCACCGTACCAATTGCAATCGGGCACGAAGTGCGCGCACCTCCACGCCGTCGCGAGCGCCGCCAGCCGCCCCTGCAGCTCCTCGGCCTGCTCCAGGAGCCGCGCGCGCGGCGCGTCGTGGGTCGGGAAGAAGAGGCGCCTCCAGAGCTCGTACTGCCACGCCGGAAGGGCGCAGACGTTCTCCAGCGGCAATCCGACGAGCACCGACCTCGCGCCGGCGTGCTCCAAACGGTCGAGGGCTCCGGCGACGAAGCCTTCGATCCGCTTCGCGTCGAGGCCGTAGACCAAGTCGTTGCCAGGATCGACCAAGAGCGCGAACGTGGGCCGCGGCGCGCCGCGCTCCAGGGCGCGCCACAGGCCGCAGTCGCCGATCCCCGGCAGCCTGCGCCCGAGGAAGGTGCTCTCGATCCCGTAGGAGCGGCCGTGGCCGCAGGCGATCAGGAGCTCCAGCGGGCCGGCGACGTGACCGCGCGCCGCGCGCACCGCGCCGGCCAGCCCCCGCGCCAGGTTGCTCGCGCCGAGCAGCACGACGCGCGCGGCCGGCTCGCCTGCGGTGCGTGAGTGCTGCTCCACGTTCCACTACACTCTACGCACTCACACCATGGGGCGACGGCAGGACGATCGAGGCTCGGGGCGCGGCGCCGCCGTCCTCCTGGCAATCCTCGCCGCGGTAGCGATGCTGATCCTTTGGCTCGCGCTGCGCGAGCGGGGCGATCCCGCGGACGCGCGCGACGGCCCGGCCCCTGCCGAGGACCAGCTCGCGCGCGAGATGGCGGCCGCCTACTTCGCCCAGGACCGCAAGGAGCAAACCCTCGAGGCGCTGCGGCCGCTGATCGAGCGGGGGGACGCGCGCGCGGACGACCTGGTCGACGCCGCCGCGGTGCACCTCACACTGGCGAACGTGGAGGAGGTGCGCGGGCTGCTCGATCGCGCGGCGCGGAGCGCGCCGGACTCGCCGCGGGTCGCCTACGCGAGGGCGCAGCTCGCGTTGATGGAGGGCGAGTACGACCGCGCGCTCGCCGACCTCCGCCGGGCCCACGAGCTCGCTCCCGAGGACCTGCCGGCGACGCTCGCGCTCGCCGAGCGGCTCGAGGACGACGAGCCGGCGGAGGCCGAGCGGCTCTACCGCGAGGTGGTCGCGCAGGGCGTCGAGGATGCCGGGGGCTGGTACATGGTCGCCCTCTACCGCCTGGCGATGATGCTCTTGCGCCAGGACCGTATGGAGGAGGCGAACGCCTTGCTCGACGAGCACCGGCGCCTCGAGCAGCGCGGGCTGCGGCCACCCCAGGACAAGGACATCCTGGTCGGGAACCTCGCGAGCGTGAGCCCGCCGCCGCCGCGGGGGAGCCGGCCCTCCGGGCCGGGCGCGCTGCCCAGCTTCGGCGCACCCGAGCTCGTCTTGGCGGAGCTGGCCGGCGCGAGCGGGATGCAGCTCGCCGACCTCGACGACGACGGCGATCTGGACGTGATCGCCTGGGGACCGACCGGACTCTTCGTCGGCGTTCAAGGCGAGGATCGGCGCTGGAGCGCGGAGCGGCTGGTCGACGGTGCGGTGGACTGCGCGCTGGCCTTCGACCTCGGCAACGACGACGACCTCGACGTCGTCTACGCGCAGGGCGGCGTGCTGCGCCTCCTCGAGGGCGACCGCGCGGAGGCGAAGGGGCCGGTGAGCTGGCGGCCTTGGGCGCAGGGGCTGCCCGAGCTGGTCTCGGCGCCGGCGGGGATCGCGGCGGTGGACGCCGACCACGACGGCGATCTGGATCTGGTCCTGGTCGGCGGCTTCGGCGCGCGCCTCCTGCGCGACGACGGCTCGAGCGCGCCCTTCGTCGACGTCAGCGCGGAGGCCGGGCTCCCCGGCGACCGCCCGTTCGCGTGGGTGAGGATCGAGGACTTCGATACCGACCGCGACGTCGACCTGCTCTTCGGCGGTCCCGGCGGGCCCGCGGTCCTCGCCAGCAACGCTCGCGGCGGCCGCTTCGAGGACCGGAGCGAGTGGCTGCGCGAGGTGGGCGCGCTCGCCAAGGCTCCGCTGATCGCCGATCTCGACGGCGACGCGCGGCCCGACATCTGGACGGCGGGGCGGCTATGGACCGGCGGGCCTTCGGGCACCTTCCGGCTCGCGCGCGAGGGCGGAGCCGGCGCCGCGGCAGCGGCGAACGAGGTCCACGCGGCCGACATCGACCTCGACGGCAGCCTCGACGTCTACTGGCTCTCGCCTTCGATCACCGGCGCGGACGCGTTGCGCGGCGTGCTCTCGGTCGGCTTCGACTTCGAGCGCGAGTTCGAGCTGCCGCTGGAGCTGGAAAGCCCCGCGGTGGCGGCGCGGCTGGTCGACCTCGACGGCGGCACGGAGCTCGCGCACGACCTCGCCGTGCTGACCGCCGAGGGCCTGGTCGTGCGCCGCGGCGCGCAGCCGGG
>DATKBQ010000192.1:0-9380 GCA_035546375.1 Planctomycetota bacterium
GCGCCAGGGCGACGATGGTGCGCGGGAAGTGGCGCCCGCGCGGGCCGTAGAGCCACTGGGTGCGCACTACGGCGGCCTCGGGGTGCGCGGCGAGGAGCGCACGCTCGCCCTCCAGCTTGGTGCGGCCGTAGGCGCCGAGCGGGTTCGGCGCGTCGTCCTCGGTGTAGGGCGAGCGCTTCTCGCCGTCGAATACGAAGTCGGTGCCGATCGCCACGAGCCGCGCGCCGCGCTCGCGGGCGATCCCGGCCAAGGCGCGGCTCGCGTCGACGTTGGCGCGCCGCGCGTCGGTCTCGCGCTCCTCCGCCAGGTCGACCGCCGTCCAGGCCGCGGCGTGGATCACGCCGTCGAAGGGCCCGAGCTCTTCCCACACTCGCGCCAGCGCTTCGCGCTCGGCCAGGTCGACGCCCGGCGCGGCGACGCCGTCGCCGGATGCGAGGTCGGTCCCGAGCGCCTCGACGCCCGCCGGCGCCGAGCGCAGGAGCTGGCTGCCGAGCATGCCCGCCGCGCCCGTGACCAGGACGCGCTGCAAGGCGCGCGGGCTCACCTGAGGGAGCGGACCTCGCGCCGCGCCACGCCGTCGAGCCGCGGGTCGCCGTCGAGCAGATTGGCGCCGCCCTCGGCGACCAGCGAGCTCGCGCGGTGCAGCGACTCGAAGGTGCCCGCGTCGGTCCACCAGCCGTCGAGCACTTCGCAGGTCATCGAGCCGTCGCGGATGTACCAGTTGTTGACGTCGGTGATCTCCAGCTCGCCGCGCTCGGAGGGAACCAGCGTCTTGATGACGTCGAAGACGCGCGCGTCGTAGAGGTAGATCCCGATCACCGCCAGGTTCGAGAGCGGCTCGCGCGGCTTCTCGACGATCGAGACCACGCGCTCGCCCTCGCGCAGGGCGACGCCGAAGCGCTCGGGGTCGTGGACCTCCTTCAGCATGATTTTTGCGCCCTTCCCCTGGGCGTGGAAGTCGCGCACCGCCTTCACGATGTTGGTCTGGATGATGTTGTCGCCGAGCATGACGCAGATCGAGTCGCCGCTCGCCCAGTGCTCGGCCAGGCCCAGGGCCTCGGCGATCCCGCCCTCGCCCTCCTGGTAGGTGTAGTTCAAGTGCTTGAGCCCGAACTCGCTGCCGTTGCCCAGGAGCGAGAGGAAGTCCCCCGACTTGCGCCCGCCGGTGACGATCATGATGTCCCGCACGTCGGCGTTCACCAGGGTCTGGATCGGGTAGTAGATCATCGGCCGGTCGTAGACCGGCAAGAGGTGCTTGTTGGTGATCTTGGTGAGCGGAGAGAGGCGCGTGCCGAGGCCTCCGGCGAGGATGACGCCCTTCATCGCTGCGGGGGAGGGGGGCTGGGGGTCATGGGTGGGGCGGCGGGTAAGGCTCGTGCGAGGCGGGTCGCGGGGCTGGCGGGCCGCGCGGGTCGCGCTCGGCTCGGCCCTTCTCGGGTGTGTCGAGCCTTTGACTGTACCCCTGGAACGGCGGAGCGGCAACGCGAGCCGCAGCGTGCGGCTCTCCGCGCGCAGGCGCTCGCGCGCAGGCACGCTCGGATGCACTCCGGAAGCCCATGCAGTCGCAGCTCCCGACCTGCTCGCCTCATCCCGACCCCCGTGGCACCTCGTCGAGGCTGATCAAGCCCCAGCGGCGCCATCCGATGGTCTGGAGCCAAGTCCGTGCCTTTACCACGATCGGTGGAGCAGACGCGCTCGGAAGCGCGTCGCGCCAGCCGTCGAACCAGCGCCCCGAGGAGAAGCCGTCGACGCCGGCATGGAAGATCCCGTGCCGCTTGGCGTTGTTCAGCACGTAGCCCAGCGCGTTCCGGACCTCCTTCGGCGTCCGCAGGATCCTGTCATGGTAGTGGTCGGCGAAGACCTTTCCCTTGCGCGTCCACAGACGGTTCAAGCGCCGCGCGACGCGCACCGCCAAGCCCTGCACGCCTCGGGACAACGCCCGCCGATCTGGAGCCTCGACGATGAGGTGGAGGTGCGTGGCCTGCACCGAGTACTGGTTCAACCGGAAGCCGAACCGCTCGGACCCGGCCTCGAACGCCGCACATAGGGCACGGAGCTCGCTCGCGCGCCTCAGGCTGGGCAAGCCACTTCGCAGGCGCATGGTCACGTGCACCGGGTAGCGCGACGCCAGCGCCGCACGCGTGCGATGCGACACCATCGCCCGCTCGCCCTTGGGCTTGCGCCCCGCCCCCTTCCGCGCCCCGCCCCAGCGCAGGAACGCGAACTCGCTCTGGCGCGCTCTTGTTCGACGTCGCATCGATGAGCAGGACGTTCGGGCCTCGCGTCGGTTGCACGCGAGTCGGCCTTTTCTTCCCGGCGAGTCGCGTGAACCCGATCGCGGACGGATCGCGCCGAACAGCGATGGGAGGACCCGGGTCCCCACCCACCGATCAGTCCCCAATCAAGTTCCACGTGCGCGACCCTGAAGCGATCAGTCCCCACTCGAGTTGGGCCAGTGAGGACCGAGCCAAGCTCGGCCGTAAGCTAGTCCTTCCGCGGTTGGGAACCTTCGCGCCAAGGAGCTTGATTGGGGACTGATCGCAGCTGGGCGGCGTCGGGATGCTCGGGCGAGTCGCGCGCACGTGGAACTTGATTGGGGACTGATCCCGGGGTGGAGCCCGCGGGCGGATGCGGGTCGCAGCCGGGTTCAGCTCCGGCGCTCGTCGCGCTGGAGTCCCAGGCCGGTTGCAGCCCGCTCTCGCGCGGCACCGCAGCGTTCCCTCCCGCGGGCGGGGCGAGCGGCGCTAGGCGGGGAGCCCCGCCGTTGCCGGCAGGACGGGGTGCGCAGAGGAGAGGATTGGGGGTGGTCGTGTGACGTGCAGTCGCCCGGTGCGGGTTGCTGCTCGGAGCGCGATGACGCCGAGGATGCCGCGCCCGCGCCCCCTGAGCGCCTCAGCCACTCACCCCGTTCCCCCGCGCGCCTCACGCCACGCCCTGTACCACTCGACGTACCGCTTCAACCCCTCCGCCAGCGGCACCTTCGGTGCATACCCGAGTCTCTCCCGCGCCTTGCTCACGTCCGCGCACGTCACCGGCACGTCCCCGGGCTGCGCCGGCAGCCGCTCCAGCCGCGGCTCGCGGTCGCACAGCTCGCCGATCCTCCCCACCAGCTCCGACAGCGAAGTCGTCGCGCTCTCGCCCAGGTTGTACACCTCGAACCCCTGACACCGCTCGATCGCCGCCACCACCCCGTCGACGATGTCGTCGATGTACGTGTAATCCCTGCGCGAGCTCCCGTCGCCGAAGAACGGGATCGGCCGGTCCTCGAGGACGTCGCGCACGAAGCGTGCGATCGCCATCTCCGGCCGCTGGCGCGGCCCGTAGACCGTGAAGAAGCGCAGGCACGTCGTCGGGATCCCGTACAGGTGCTGATAGGTCGCGCACAGGAGCTCGCCGGCGACCTTGGTCGCGGCATACGGCGACACCGGCCGCTGGACGTCCTCGTCCTCCCGGAACGGGATCCGCTCCTTCGCGCCGTAGACGCTCGACGACGACGCGAACACCATCCGCACCTGCGGGTGCTTGCGCAGCTCCTCGAGCAGCACCAGCGTTCCCTTCAGGTTGACGTCGGCGTAGTGCAAGGGATCCGCCAGCGAGGGCCTCACCCCCGCCATCGCCGCCAGGTGCGCGAGCACGTCGAATCGTCCATCCCTGAACAGCCGCCCCACCGCCCCGCCGTCGCGGATGTCGCCCTCGACGATCCGCGCCCCGGCCAGGAGCGCCGCGTTCGCGCGCTTCAGCGCCGGGTCGTAGAAGTCGTTGAAGTTGTCGAGCACCGTCACCTCGTCCCCGCGCGCGAGCAGGCGCTGCCCCAGGTGCGAGCCGATGAACCCGGCGCCGCCGGTGACGAGCACGCGCACTTCCCCTACTCCACCGTCACGCTCTTGGCGAGGTTGCGCGGCTTGTCGATGTCGCGGCCGCCGAGCTCCGCGTGGTGGTAGGCGAAGAGCTGCAGCGGGATCGCGTTCAGGACCGGCGAGAGCCACTCCACCGTCTCCGGCACCTCGATCGACTCCGCGCCCAGCTCCAGGCTCTCGCGGTCGGAGCCCACCGAGATCACGTGCCCTCCGCGTGCCTTCACCTGCTCGATGTTCGAGCGCACCTTGTCGGCCACGACGCCGGGCGAGTTGACCACCACGATCGGCATCCCGGGCTCGATCAGCGCGATCGGGCCGTGCTTCATCTCGCCGGCCGCATAGCCCTCGGCGTGCACGTACGAGATCTCCTTGAGCTTCAGCGCGCCCTCGAGCGCCACCGGGTAGTTGATCCCGCGCCCGAGGAAGAAGAAGCCCTTGGCTCCGAGGTGGTTCCTGGCGATCTCGCGGATGCTGGCGGAGCTCGCGTCGGAGAGCAGGCCCTCCATACGCGGGCGCAGGCGGCGCAGCTCGTCGAGCAGCTCCCGGCCTCCCGGTGCGTCCAGCGTCCCGCGCGCGCGCGCCAGCCGCACCGCGAGCAGGAAGGCGGCGATCACCTGCGCCACGAAGGCCTTGGTGCTGGCCACGCCGATCTCCGGTCCGGCGTGGGTCAGGATCACTGCCTCGGACTCGCGCACCACGGTCGAGCCCTGCACGTTGCAGATCGAGACCGGCCGCGCCCCGCGCTCGCGCGCCAGGCGCATCGCCGCCAGCGTGTCGGCGGTCTCGCCCGACTGCGAGATCGCGAGCACCAGCGTGCCCGGCGCGAGCACCGGATCGCGGTAGCGGAACTCCGAGGCGAACTCGACGTCCACCGGGATGCGCGCCAGGCCCTCGATCAGGTAGCGCGCGATCAGCCCCGCGTGCAGGGCGGTGCCGCAGGCGACGACCTGGATGCGCGAGACCGCGGCCAACCGCTCGTCCTCCCAGCCGCCGCCCTCGAAGGCCACGTCGCCCTCCACCTGGAGGATCCGGTCGAAGGCGGTCTGCGCGACGACGTCGGGCTGCTCGAAGATCTCCTTGAGCATGTAATGCGGGTAGCCGGCCTTGCTCGCAGCCTCGGCGTCCCACTCGATCCGGCGCGGCGCGCGCTCGACCGGGCGGCCGGCCAGGTCGGTCAGGCGCAGCGAGCCCGGCGCCAGCTCGGCCACCTCTCCGTCCTCGAGGTAGACGACGTCGCGCGTGTGGCGCAGGAGCGCCAGGACGTCGGAGGCGAGGTAGGCGGCCTCCGGCGTCGCGGCGACCACCAGCGGCGGGCCCTGGCGCGCGGCGACCAGCTGCGGCCCGTCCTCGCCGGTGGCCATGACCGCCAGCGCGTAGTAGCCGCGCACCCGCGCCAGCGCCGCTCGCACGCTGTCGGCGAGCGAGAGCCCGCGCGCCAGCTCGCGGCCGACCAGGTGCGAGAGCACCTCGGTGTCGGTCTCCGAGGTGAGCACCCTGCCCTCGGCCAGGAGCTCGCGGCGCAGCTCGAGGTAGTTCTCGATGATCCCGTTGTGCACCAGCGCCATCCGGCCGCTGCCGTCGGAGTGCGGGTGCGCGTTCTCGTCCGAGGGCCGGCCGTGGGTCGCCCAGCGCGTGTGGCCGATCCCGGCGCGCGAGAGCGCCAGGGCCCCGTCGGCGAGCGCCTTCTCCAGCTCGGACAGGCGCCCGACCTTGCGCCGGATCGTCACCTGGCGCCCGTCGGCCACGGCCACGCCGCAGCTGTCGTAGCCACGGTATTCCAGCTCGCGCAGCCCCTCGACCAGGGTCTCCAGCACCGCGCCCGCGCTCGACACGGCTCCGACGATCCCGCACACGCCCCTACCTACCCTGCCTGGCGGCGAGCCGCTCGCGGAAGTAGGGCAGCGTGCGCTCCAGGCCCTCGCGCAAGTCGATCCTCGGCTCCCAGCCCAGGACGCGCCGCGCCTTCGTGATGTCCGGCTGGCGCACCTTCGGGTCGTCCTCGGGCAAGGGCCGGGTGACGATCTCCGAGCGCGAGCCCGTCAGCTCCAGGATCAGGCGCGCGAAGTCGAGGATCGTCATCTCCTGCGGGTTGCCGACGTTCGTCGGCAGGTGCTCGTCGGAGCGGAGCAAGCGCCAGATCCCCTCGATCAGGTCGTCCACGTAGCAGAACGAGCGCGTCTGCGACCCGTCGCCGAAGACGCTCACGGGCTCGCCGCGCAGCGCCTGGCTCAAGAAGGCCGGCAGCGCGCGCCCGTCGTCGAGGCGCATGCGCGGCCCGTAGGTGTTGAAGATGCGCACGATGCGCGTGTCGAGGCCGTGGTAGCGGTGGTAGGCCATGGTCATCGCCTCGGCGAAGCGCTTGGCCTCGTCGTAGACGCCGCGCGGCCCGACCGGGTTGACGTTGCCCCAGTAGTCCTCGCGCTGGGGGTGCACGAGCGGATCGCCGTAGCACTCCGAGGTCGAGGCCAGCAGGAAGCGCGCTCCCTTGGCGCGCGCGAGCCCCAGGGCCTTGTGCGTGCCGAGGGAGCCGACCTTGAGGGTCTGGATCGGCAGCTCGAGGTAGTCCAGCGGGCTGGCCGGCGAGGCGAAGTGCAGGACGGAATCGAGCGCGCCGGGCACGTGGATGTACTCGGTGACGTCCTGGTGGTGGAAGTGGAAGCGCCGCTCCCCGCTCAAGTGCTCGACGTTGCGCAGATCGCCGGTGATCAGGTTGTCCATGCAGATCACCTCGTAGCCCTCGGCGAGCAGGCGATCGCAGAGGTGGCTGCCGAGGAATCCGGCTCCGCCGGTGACGAGCGCGCGCGGGCTGGGCATCGATCAGCCGCCGCTGGACCGCCCGGCGGTGGAGCGGCGCTGCACGCCGATCGCCGGGGAGCCGACCTCGGCGGGCTCGCCGGCCGCCGGCGCTTCCTTCGGCGGGGGAGCGGGCTCCAGCGCGGGCCGGCCCAGTCCGCTGAAGAGCGCTTCCTCGCCCGGCGCCAGGTGCACCTCGACGCCGAGGCCGCGCGCCTCGCGCGATTGCAGCGGGTCGCCGTCGCCGCGCAAGAGGACGCCCGACCCGGTCTCGGCCGGCACGAGGCCGCCGCCCACGAGCACGCTGAAGCCCGGGCCGCTGATCGTCTGCAAGCCGCTGTGTGCGCTGCGCGGCGCCGTGCCCGTCGAGACCAGCGGGAGGATCACCCCTTGGCCCGGCCCGAGATCGAAGGTCTCCTCGCGGTAGGCGACGCGCAGGGTCCCCTGGCTCTGGTTCTGGACGAGGAGCGTCTCTTCGCCCGTCCGCTCGAGCACGTACGGTCCGCCCGGGCCGCTGAGCAGCGCGCCGCCGACCAGCCGCACCGTCTCGCCGGAGAGCACCATCCGCGCCATGTCGACGTCGGTGAGCTCGAAGATCGGCTCGCCGCGCGAGGGCGAGCCGACCCAGCCGATGCCGCGCCCGAACATCGTGATCGAGGTCGCGTTGGGCCACAGGACCTCCGCGCGGCCGCCGGCGGCGACCACCACCGCGGCGCCGGCCGAGAGCCGCGCCTGCTTGTCGTAGAAGGCCAGCGGATAGCCCGACAGCGCGCCCGCGGGTCGCACGTGCACCGGGTCGGCGTGGCGCAGGAGCGTGACCTCCTCCGGTCCCGGCGGATGGGCCTCCGAGTCGCCGGGCGGCAGCGGCTTGCGCGCGATCTCCATCGGCCCCGGCCAGCGCTGCGTCGACGGCAGGATGCAGCCCGGGCCGAGGGCGAAGCAGGCAAGCGCGCCTGCGAGGAGCGGGAGCGGTGATCTCATGGAGCCGCGCGGGAGGGGATCGCCGGCGGGCGCGATCCAAAGTAGCGCTCCACGAAGCCGGTGTCGTGCTCGCCGGAGCGGAAATCGGTGTGGTTGAGCACCCGGCGCAGCAGGGGGATCGTGGTCTTCGGGCCGACGATCACGAACTCGTCCAGCGCGCGCAGCATGGTGGCGATCGCGGAATCGCGCGTGCGGCGGTGGGCCAGGAGCTTCGCGATCATCGAGTCGTAGTTCGGCGGGATCCGGTATCCACTGTAGCCGTGGCTGTCGACCCGCACACCCGGCCCTCCCGGGGCTGCGAACATCTCGATCAGCCCCGGGGAGGGCTGGAAGTCCCGCTCGGGATCCTCGGCGTTGATCCGGCACTCGATGGCGTGGCCATCCTGGCGCACGTCCTCCTGGGTGAAGCCCAGGGGCTCGCCGGCGGCGATCCTGAGCTGCAGCTCGATCAGGTCGAGGCCGGTGACCATCTCGGTCACCGTGTGCTCGACCTGGATGCGCGCGTTCACCTCGATGAAGTAGAAGTTTCCCGCGCGGTCGAGCAGGAACTCGACCGTGCCGGCGTTGTGGTAGCTCGCCGCGCGCGCGACGCGCACCGCCGCCGCGCCCATGCGCTCGCGCAGGGCCGGGGTCAGGTTCGGCGAGGGCGACTCCTCCACCAGCTTCTGGTGGCGGCGCTGGATCGAGCAGTCGCGCTCGTAGAGGTGCAGGATCCTCCCGTGGCGGTCGCCGAGCACCTGGAACTCGACGTGGCGCGGGTTCTCGATCAGCTTCTCGAGGTACACGGTGCCGTCACCGAAGGCCGCCTCCGCCTCGCTGCGCGCGGCGTGGAAGCCCGAGACCAGGCTCGGATCGTTGCGCGCGATCCGCATCCCGCGCCCGCCGCCGCCGGCGGAGGCCTTGATGATCACCGGGTAGCCGATCTCCTCGGCAATCGAGAGCGCCGCCCGCTCGTCCTCCAGCGGCCCGTCGGAGCCGGGCACGACCGGGACGTCCGCCGAGCGCGCCATGGCGCGCGCGTTCGACTTGTTGCCCAGCGCCTCGATCGTCTCCGGGTCGGGGCCGATGAACTGGATGTTGCAGGAGTTGCAGACCTCGGCGAAGTGCGCGTTCTCCGCCAGGAAGCCGTAGCCCGGGTGGATCGCGTCCACGTCGGCGATCTCGGCGGCGGAGATGATCGAGGGGATGTGCAGGTAGCTCTTCGAGCCCGGGGCGGGCCCGATGCAGATCGTCTCGTCCGCCTGGCGCAGGTAGAGCGCGTCGGCGTCGGCCTGGGAGTAGACCGCCACCGTCTCGATCCCGAGCTGGCGGCAGGTGCGGATCACCCGCTGGGCGATCTCGCCCCGGTTGGCGATCAGGACGCGCCGGAACACTTGGGAGGCGCCTCGGAGGTGCGCTAGAGCGGCTTCACGAGGAAGAGGGGCTGGCCGAACTCGACCGGCTCGCCGTTGTCGGCCAGCACCTCGACCACCTGGAACGCGCTCTCGGCCTTGATCTCGTTCATCACCTTCATCGCCTCGATGATGCACAGGACCGCGCCGGGCTTGACCGCCGTGCCCACGCTGACGAAGGGCTCGGCCTCGGGCGAGGGCGCGCGGTAGAAGGTCCCGACCATGGGGCTCGGGAACGGGACGGTGCCGGCGGGCGGGCCCGCGGGCGGCGCGGCGGCCTCCGGCTCCTTCGCTGCGCCCGGCGCCGCGGGCGACGCTCCCGCCGCGCCCTGGGTGACGTGCACCACCGGCACCTGGG